>JAJOLH010000024.1 GCA_021129415.1 Candidatus Altimarinota bacterium
TATGGGTGGAAAAACACATTTAGGGTAAAAAAAGAGCATTTGCAAGCAATAAAAAGAGGGTATTTTTTGAAAATACTCTTTTTTTATGCTACGATAGTAGTAATTATATAAATAAAGTTTAGGATATATGTTACTTCTTTCTACAGCAAGTCTTACTGGCTATGGTCTTCATAGAATATTTCAGTTCGCAAGTAATGCCGGATACACGGGTATAGATATAGCGCTTGGAACTCTCAATTTTGACCTTTGGGACGAGGATTACATCCTTGAGCTTGCAAAAGAATTTGATCTCCCAGTTCTATCTCTTACAGCACCTGGGAAAGGCATGAGTAAGAAAAAACTTGAGAAAATCATGATTATGGCTAAGAAACTCTCAGTTCAGCTTGTAACAGTTTCTCCTCCTCATATCACAGATAAAGACACTAAATGGTTTGGGACATCACTAGCGCGTATTAAAAGAGATACTCACATCAGTATCTGTGTGCAGAACGTTGAGCCAAAGTTTCTATTTTTTATAATCCCTGAGTACAGAAATGCTACATTTACTCAGATTAAAACAGTGACAGGTGATACAACTTTAGATATTCTAGGAGTAGATAGTTCTTCGAGCATGGATATTCTCAAAGCGCAAGCTATGTTAGGAAAATCAGTAAAGAATATTTTCTTTTCAGATAAAAAAGGAATGAAGCGCGGTATCTTGCCAGGTGGAGCAGGAGGATGAATATCTCATCTTCCGCTAGAAAGCTTCCTCATGAAGTTAAAATCAACGGGTTATGGATGATATATAACACTTAAAGTTAATCCAGCAGAAGTTTGAGTTGGAAATGCTGAGAGAGTAACTCAAAACCTAGAGTATATGAGAACATACTATGAAAAACATTTTACAAACTTTACGAGTTAATGAAAAAAAAAGATGATATCTCTATATCATCTTTTTTTTGTTAAATTTTCGTATCCATGAGTTTCTTCCTTCCTTCGACATACGCATTATACCAGATAGCTGTTGTAAATATTTCTAGCACTCATGCCATATAACCCAACATACAGATAAGGAACAAGAATATGAGGCCTAGAATAATAAAAATTATAGTAATAAATATTTGTGAACTGATAAATCCTATAATAAATGCTGAGAGAATAGGAAATATAAGAAAAATAAAGAAGTTAACAATTACTTTAATATTCATAATAAACATGAATATATAGAGCCGTATAGTTGTTTTAATATTTAAAAGGGCTATTTGAGAAGAGACTCATATTGCTTCAAATACTCATTTTCATTCTAAGACGATTTCATACCTTGCGTAGGCTATAAGTATGTTGAGGATAATTGAGAATAAAAATGCTATAAAAAATACGATCATTAAGAAACTCGCATACTCAATACCTAGAAACCTCAGAGCAAAGAGAAAACCATTTACGATACTCATGAATTTAAACATATTAAATATGTTGTTGAATTCAAATAGGGGGGCAAAACGCATTATTCCATGACCAAAACTATCACTCCTACTCGCATCTCACGAGGATAGTTTGTCTATATATCTTATCAGGGATCACTCGTAGATAGGAATGAGGATAACATATAACACTATAAATATACTTGATGCTATAAGCACTTCTGATACATACTGAGAATGAAAAAAATTGAGTATTATTTTGAGAGTCATATCTTCTTTTCCTAGGAGGATACTATAGGTATATATTGCTTGATATACTAATAATACAGATATAAAAATCACAGACATGAGTCATGGAAAAAAATAAAATCGTTTTATTTTATAATCACTTCTTATCAGTTTAAGACTTGGATTGAGTATGTTTTCAGTAAATGATGTATCCATAATTGAAAGTTATCTAAAAAAGTTCTTGAAAGAGATATTTCATAAAACCAAATAATCACTTTTCATGAGATTTAATTATTCTTTTTTCACTTAGGTAACTTTCAAGTAGAGGGTAGTATCTGTGTCTAGAATCTGGTAAAAAATCAGGCAGAGAAAAGTTTTTGATATTCTTATCTACAAGTAGAGATATCTTTGGTGTATAGAGTACTTTGATTATAGATTCTTTTCATATTATATCAAGCATCTTCAGCTCAAGCTCTTCACGTTTCGTTACAGAAAGATTATTGGATTTTAACTCTTCGAGTAGAATATCTAATGAAAGTTTTTTATAGTTAGCGAGATTATACCCGTTTTGAACTTGGCTAGAATGAAAGTATGGGAATATATTCGATTCGAAGTATCATAGGTTTATTCCAAGAATGATCATATCATATTCTAAATCTTCATTTCGTAGTCAGAGAGTGATTTCTCATAGATCTAAAGCCTGTATCTCTAGCGCTATTCACTTAGCTTGTAGTAAGTCTTTTATCGTGTTTACAGCGTTTCATATAAGAGCGTCAGTATTCACGTAAACGAGCCTGAGTGTGAATTTTTCAGCATCTTGGTTATAATAATAATTATCATCGAGCTCTCCTACCTGAGTCGATGTTAGTCATGATTCAAAAGTTTTGCTAGGAATATCTTCTATTACAGTTTCAGTAACAGTATCTGTTATTTCACTATTATCTCAAGCATCCGAAAAATATGATTCTTCTATTTCAGTTAATTTTGATTTATCAGTATTATACACATATATAAATTCTTCAATGAATTTTTTTTCTCAGTCCGTTTCAAAAAATAATTTATATGTATTTTCTCACTCTACAATAGAATCGTAGGCTTCTGAAAGTCTGTAATAAAAGATATTATCTCCTGTATTAAATCATGATAGCTGATACTCATTGATATATACAGCATCAACTCATGAATCTACTCTTCATTTTACGAGTATGTTATCTCGAGAAACAAAATTATATTTATCACTATAAGGTTCAGTTATATAGTCTAGAGTTTCTTGTGTGATCTTTATGCTTTCTTGTTCTTTTGGAAGAGCTTCTTGTGAAATGAGTTTTTTTTGTTGTTGTTCTTGCTCCTCTTTTACTGCAAGGATGTTTTTCAGGAGATCTTTTTTACTGTAAAATCACTTTTCATTTAGATGAGATTGGAGATCAAAATTACCAGAAGGTATATCCATAGGAGTATCCGACAAGAATGGATTGTAAGCTGGTGCGACTTGTGACTCTCATAGAGCTGTAACGATAGCATCCCTATCAATACTCTGTGATATAAAGTTCCTAAAACCTAAATCTAATTCTTCAGTATTAAAGAAATTTGCCACAAACTGAGATAAAGTATACTTATGAGAGCTGAGTCTAGGTATACTACTCCCAATAATAGAATCCTTATCATTATAGAGATTAAAAGAGTTTTTGTTTTTTAAGAAGTGAGCTTCATCTCTGAAAAGATTGAGAATAAGAAAATTGATGTACATATCATTTCCAAAATAATGCTCATTTTTTCAAAGAGTTATTTTGGTTATCCCAACTGTTTCATCCTGAGAAATACTAGTTAATAGAAATCTCCCTGAGTATACTCCGTTAATTTCCGAAAATTTTCATTCAATATTACTCGTATCGAGTCTCTCAACAACTGATGCTGGAAGGATAGGTTGAAGAAAAATTTGGAGAAAATTAATATCCTTGGAAACGTTACTGAAGGAAATACTATCTTTTGTAGTTTCTATAGTTGTTCCTTCTAAGAGAGAAGCAATAATAGGGTTTACCTTAGTTTGTGAAATAATACTGAGAGTTGCTTTAATGTCTTCTGGAGTGATTTCACTACCATCTGACCAAGTGAGATTATTCTCAAGTGTACATTGTATGTAGAGAAGATTTTCAGTATTACAACTAACGAGATCAGTTTCAAAGGTTCCTGATACAGTCGAATACTCCATCATACTACGATAAAGGAGACCATTAATATATGCATTATGGTCGCTATTTGGAACGAGAGGATTAAATAATGGGAAACTCCCTATGATAGCCTCACTCACAGTTCATCATTCTATTGCTTCACTTTCAGCTCCCTGGTATAAATATCAGTATAAAAGATGGATTCCTAATACAACAAAAAAGATCCCAGCAATATAGAGTATGTATTTTTTTAATTTTCTTACTATGGTGTCGCTCATTTTCTATATAGAAGGATTATGACATTACAAAGAGAAGAAGTGAATTGAGGATAAAAAGACTACCTAGAAAAATAGTAGTATTATGAAGAAGTTTTTCTCCTCATCTTTTAGTCACGCTCCCCATACCACCAGACATACTTGAAAGATTTAGAGAAACGTTTTTATTCTGGACTAGAACTACAGCGATAAGGGCTATAGAAAGTGCTATTTCAGCTATTTGCATGAAAGCGATCATACATTATTTTTTAAAAAATAAAAGTGAATAGAGAGTATTCAAAACTGTGAAAATTGCAACAGCAATTACAAAGTTTAGACTCCCATTTATAATATATCCGACACCAGGAATAATGAGAATGTCATTTATGATATATGTAAACAAATATAAGACTATTCAGTTTACAACAAAACTCAGTAAACCAAAGAAAAGAAAGAAGAGTGGGAGAGAAAGTATCTTGAGTACAGGCCGTACTGTGACGTTAATAATTCATAAAATAATACCTCAGACTATATATGTTTTGAGTGCTCATAGAGAAGTATAATCACAATCGCAGCCGAGTATTATTCCGGCTTGCAGACTCTCTCCAGCATTTGGACCTAAGAGATAGGTTATTGCGTAGAGAATAGCCGCGTTAATAAGTATCGAAAACAGTATTTTCATAATATTTATTTAAAGTTTTAATAAATGAATGATTCTCTCTCAGAGGGTAATCTCTTGTTTTTCATTTTCTTCAATATAATTTGGCAAAATAGATCTTAAATCACTTGCAATTACATTGTTTACATTGAGATTCAGCACACTAATACCTCTTTTTTTCATTAATAGTCTTAGATGTAGAGCGTTTTCTCAACTATAGACAATAGAATATCATCCAATTCGAGAATAATCATAGAAATTTCATTGTACCTTTATTCCTAGATCTGTTACTTCTACAGCAACACGGTCCTCTGAATTATTCTCTAAAAAGTAAAAAAATCATACTACCAGCATTACGACGATACTCATTCCATACTGACGAGTGAGGAATCACCAGATAATAAGTCCAATAGCTATAGATAGGGCAATAATATACCAAAGAGGACTTCTACTTTTATTGTCTTCATAGTTCCAGTTATAGAGTATGTTAGATTTTGTTTCCATATTATGTGAGATTAGCAACTATAGTTTTTATAATGAGCCATGCAAGTGCCGCAAGAGCGAAACCACTGAGTGCCATAATAATTGTGTCCTTTCATTTCGTTTTATCTTGTTGAATCGAACCAAAGAGTATTTTATAAGCACCAATGATGATAAATATAACAGCGATTGTCCCAGCAATTCACATAAAAAAGTCTATTGCAGCCCTGATAGCTCTCGGTATATCATCGAGATGTACATCTCCTCTTCGTAATCTCCCTTCTTCTATTCATAATATATTTTCTGCTTCATCTGCAAAGGCTGTTGTAGCGGATGTGATCAATGCAAGGGATATATAAATGTATTTCATCGCTTATTATTTAGATATAAAATATTTACACAAGATTATACTCAGAAATATCAGATTTCATAGAACGTAGATCTCAAAGTGTTGGATTATAATATTCACTCATAAGTTTTACAAGTTCTGCTTTATCGAGCTCTGTTGCTCTAATTCAAATACTCTCAAGACTACTCTTTACTGTATTAGCTCTTCCTGCTAGTCATTTTTTCATGGATCAGAAATCTCGGATTTGAGATCTAATTTTTGCGATATCATCACCGTTATTGATAGCTCTCCAAAAGTTTTTAAATACTCAAAAAATCCCAGTAGATTTCACACTTTGATCTTCTTCTTTATCAAAGGGAACAACTACGTAGAAATCTTTCTTCATTATTTGAGCAACTTCGACAAGTTTCTTGAGATAATCTATATATTCATAAGTTTGATTTTGCAAAAGTTCGTTTTTTTGACTCACAGCCTGATCTTTTAGTTTTCAGAGATATCCATCAATATCGAGCTTTGTAGACCTTACCATAATCTGCACAGGGAAGTCTAGTGAGTTTAGAAAACGCTGAAAACTCATGATAATAGCATCCTGTTCCTCAGTACTTTTGAGTAGAAAATTGATAGTTGTACATCTCATAACTTGCCTAGCAGAGGAATCTTTCATAATTATGATATTTTCTCTAATTTGAGAAAATGGAAGATGCCTCTGAGTACTACTATCGGGTTGTTTTTGTTGTTTCTTTTTAACCGGCATAATTTTATATTTTTTTTAATTTTTCCTGTAACTCACTCATTGTATCTATTTTTTTCTTCATATCTATATCATCTGCTTTTTTGAGTCATTCTTGTGATAAAAATCACACATCAATAGCTTGGTAACTATCTGTTCCATTTTCCCACTTTCTCAGCTTTGGAAAAATGTTAAGTCGAATTGCAGAAAGAATAAACGGCACAAAAGTCATTTCATTATACTTAAATACAGCAACTGCAACAGTAATTCCAGCAATAAATCAGCTAGGAATAAGGGCAATCTCTCAACCAACATTAGGAGCGAGAGATTGAAATATAGCGTAGGCAACTCAAAAACCTATCATGATGATAGTGAGCTGCCTCAGGGAAAGACCCAAAAATATTGGGTCTTCATTTTCTATTTGTACAGGTATTTTATATTGCATACCTGCATTGTACGGAAAAACATGAGTTTTGGGAGAAGTGCTATAAAAATAGTCTTGATTCTTAATAATTATATTTTATTTAATGATAAA
>JAJOLH010000063.1 GCA_021129415.1 Candidatus Altimarinota bacterium
TACTACTATGATACATGATATCAAGATAGTGAGAATATTCTTATTTTTGAGGAGTCTACTCATGCTAGTGATTTAATTACTCTGTAATACTCTGGAGTAAACCTCCTACATTTTTATCTAAAAAGTCTTGTACAGCTCAATCTGCTCCATTAAGTAAATCTCAAACAGAATTAGGATTAATATTCTTAATCGCGTTAAGATCAATATTAAGTAAGCTAGAAATATCTCAGAAACTTGTCTTAAATTCTTCAAGTAGTCCTGCTGGTAAATATTCCAATCAACCTGATAGAAAAGACATATCAATATCTCAAAGTGCCTGTTTATTTTCACTTAAAAGTGCTAGTGTTTCACTAATTCCTTTTGTACTCTTTGATTCAACAATATCTTGCAAATCGTATGCTGATGATTGGAGTAACCTTTGAGTGTCTACATCATTATCAGAAAGAGAAATGAGAGCCTTTTTATAAAACACTTTTCTTTTATAATCCTCGTAATTTCATCTAGCTCCTATAAAATTCATACTTTGGTATCTCGAGAGTATAGCCGTATATGTTTTTTGCCTATTTTTAGCATTTAGTTTATTTATCTGTTCTTCTACAAGAGTAAAGTCGCTAGCAGTATCTAGAACTTTGATAATCTTATATTTTGGTGATATCCACTCTAAAATAAAACTAAAGGGATTCTCAGATTTCAGCGCAGCTGTGAGGTCATCTTTTAATACTCAGACATAGTCATTATCAAATTGCGTATTTAACTTAGCCCAGGCAGCATCTTCAATAGTTTCAATGAACTCTGAAACGTCGATATTTGTGAAAGTATCTAGTGATAGACTTTTTCCCTCAGTGATAGTAAAGGTGTTTCATGAGATGTCAGTTAGTTCAACCATATGGTCTGTAACATGGACAAATTCCTTATCTAAATCTACATCAAAGACTGTTCCTCGTACACCGGCCTCTATTCAATCGAATGTTTGTGTGAATGATGAATCAGAGCCTATAAATGAAACTACATTTGACCATGTTTTACCTGCGATTAGATCAAACGAAATGTTTATATTTGTGTAGTCTCTTGAAATCTCATTTTGTTCTATAGATATTTTTGTATTTCAACCTAAACGCGTCAGACTGCCATCTCCCCACTTTATAACAGCAAGTGAAGAGTCTCAGATGACTCTAACCTTATCTCAAGATGAGAGAATATATTCATCCTGTATGTTGAGTCTTAGCTCGTTTAATGTACCATTTCCTTTAACGAGGGTTAAATATGAGTTAGTATCAACATTGCTATTAGAATACGCTCTATACACCTGAAGAGACACAATAAATACAATAATTAAAATAACTACAAGAATAAATTTATTTCCTAATTTTTTCATTATACTATGTAAGAAAAATAACGCACTCATAATACAATAAAATACCGTTTTTTCAAAACATATGAAAAATCTTACTCAATACATTTTTATATTTCTCATTCTAGTGATGTTGTATTTTATGTACCTTGTTATCAGCTATAAGTACACTGAGTATAAAATATATAAATATACTCGAGAACTCTGAGAAATTAATACCCAGCTCACAGAAAGAATCGAATACGCAAAAGAAGTACTGGAAAACAAAAATACTAAGGCATATAAGAATAAGGTTATTAAATCTCAAAAATTACTCAGATGAAAATGAGAAGAAGTAATTTTTCTTATAGGTGAGAAAAAATATAATGCCTATACAAGTAACGCAATTGATAATGAAAATGAAATTATTCTTCCTCAAAATCTATTGGATGAAAAAAGCCTCATTGCAACTATGACTATTTTCCAAAAATGGATTTACCTTATATTCTGAAAAGACATAAGATAATAAAAAAACTCTCAATATTGAGAGTTTTTTTATTATAGGTCTGAAAAATCTGCTGGAAAGTCATCTAATGAATCCGGACTTACAGTATCATATTGAGCAGTAGACACAGAATCACCGAAAATTTTATCTCAAATTTCTTCGATTTTTTCAAATATTCTTTGTGGTTTTGCATAACGTTCAACATCTAATCAGAGTAGTCTTCAGAATACTGGGAAGAGAAAGATAGTCAGTACCGTTACTACAACTCCGATTACTGCAAATCTTATTGTATTAATAGCGGGTTTAATTTTATCATCCTTTCCACCAGAAAGGATGAGGAGTAATCCTCACCAAAGGATAAAAACTATCGAGAGTATCCCAGCAGCAAGAACAAAAAGAGAAATTGCAAGCAGGATGAACTCACCAAAGTCCATCTTGGATTCAAAGATAGATCCAGTTTCGTTTATTGCGTATACTGTAGAGTAGAGCATAAAGTTTAATTAATAATTAGTCTTGTTCTAATACTTTAAGAGTGATCTTCTTTCAAATTTTCATTCATTGTAGTCTCAGAATAGATCTAAGAGCGTTTACTGTGCTTCATTTTTTTCAGATAATAATTCACATATCATCCTTGTTTACCTCTAGAGTGAGGAGTGTTCATAACTCGTCATCTTTAGATTCTATTTTTATATCGACAGTATTTTCGACAATATTTTCGACAAGATACTGTAAGAATTCTACTTCTTGCATAATCGTGATATTTATATAATAATAAAAAATTACTACTGTCAAAATATTTTTGTCAGTAGTAATATCTTTTAGAGAGAAATTTTATTAGTTTCCATAAGTTTTTGAACTCTAGGAGAAAATTGAACTCCATTAGAAACGTATTTTTTAATTTTATCTAGGTCTTTGATTTTAAACTCTTTTGTGAATGGATTAAAGTAACCTAATACTTCTTTATATCCGTGCTTAGCAGCTCTTGTATGTTCAGTAAGAACAATTCTGAAAAAAGGCATATTCTTTTTTCCGGCTCTTGATAGTCTTATTTTTAACATGATCAGATTGTTGTAATTAAAATTTTTATTACTTGAAGGGATTATCCACTTCAAACTTTATTTATAAAATGGTGCCCAGACCGGGGATTGAACCCGGACTCCCGAAGGAACAAGATTTTAAGTCTTGCGTGTCTACCAATTCCACCATCTGGGCAGAAGCAGAGAACCTTTTTTAGAGGATCCCTTTCTTTTTAAGAGTTTTTAATCCCTTTGCAGATACGCGGATTCTATAAGTTAATCCAGTAATTGGGTCTTTTATATTTTTATAAAACAGGTTAGGGTAAAACTTTCGTTTTGTTGCTCTCATAGATTTACTTCTGTTGTTACCAACTGAAGTTTTCTTTCCTGTTACTTCACATACTCTAGACATAGTCTTATGATAATTGAAAATAAATAATTATGCTTTGATTTCTACACCTACTCCACTTGGAATAGATATCTCTTGTAGCATTGCAAGTGTTTTTGCTGTTGGTTCTTGTATTTCTACAAGTCTTTTGTGTCTTCTGATTTCAAATTGTTCTCTTGCATCTTTATTTACAAAAGTAGATCTATTTACAGTAACTTTCTCGATTTTTGTAGGAAGTGGAATTGGTCCAACTACTACTGCTCCTGAATCTTTAGCGATTCCAACTATTTTTTGTACTGCTTCATCAAGAAGTCTATGATCAAATGCTTTTACGCTAATTCTAATTTTTTGCGTATCTTTTTTAGTAGCCATGTCCTATATAAGTATAGTAAATAAATTTAACAACTGAAAATGTATGATATTTTCTCACCAGCTCTCTCAATATTTAAATTGAGAGAGATACGTGAGATAACATATATCCTATGAATCTAATTATCCGTTAATCTTAGCAACAACACCAGATCCAACAGTTCTACCACCTTCTCTGATTGCAAATCTTAGTCCTTCAGTCATCGCAATAGGTACTTGTAACTCAACTGTCATTTGAATATTATCACCAGGCATTACCATTTCAACTCCAGCAGGAAGTTCGATATCACCAGTTACATCAGTAGTTCTAAAGTAGAATTGTGGCTTATATCCTTTGAAGAAAGGAGTATGTCTACCACCCTCATCTTTAGAGAGGATATATACTTCACATTCAAATTTAGTATGTGGAGTAATTGATCCTGGTTTAGAGAGAACTTGACCTCTTTCAATATCATCTCTTTCAACACCTCTTAGTAGAAGACCAGCGTTATCACCAGCTTCACCTCTATCTAGTTGTTTATGGAACATTTCAACTCCAGTACAAGTAGTTTTAATAGTATCTTTAATACCAACAACTTCAATTTCGTCACCGATATTGATAACACCTTGTTCAATTTTACCTGTAACTACTGTACCTCTCCCTTTAATTGAGAATACATCCTCAACTGGCATAAGAAATGCTTTTTCAAGATCTCTTTCAGGAATTGGTACGAATTTTTCAATTTCTTCGAAAAGTTCAACGATACATTTAGCTCCGAAAGCTTTATCCATATCAGTAGGATTTTCAAGTGCAACAAGACCAGACCCTCTAACGATAGGAGTGTCGTCTCCAGGGAAATCATATTTAGAGAGAAGATCTCTAATTTCCATTTCTACAAGTTCTAGCATTTCTTCGTCATCAACCATATCACATTTGTTGAGGAAAACAACGATATAAGGAACACCTACTTGTCTTGAAAGAAGAATATGTTCTCTTGTTTGAGCCATAGGTCCGTCAGTTGCAGCAACGATAAGAATCGCAGCATCCATTTGAGCAGCACCTGTAATCATGTTTTTAACATAATCGGCATGCCCTGGACAATCAACGTGAGCGTAATGTCTAGCAGCTGTTTCATATTCAACATGTGAAGTATTGATAGTAATACCTCTCTCTCTCTCTTCAGGAGCGTTATCAATAGAAGCAAAATCTCTAACACCTTCAGCACCTCCGTGAAGCGCATCTAGTACTATAGAAATACCTGCTGTAGTTGTAGTTTTACCATGATCAACGTGACCAATAGTCCCGATATTCATATGTGGTTTAGATCTGTCAAAAGCCATAATCGTAAAATAAAAAAATAATAATTAAAAAAGTGTTCTCGAGTATAAGAAAAAAGGGTGAAAAATCAAGATTAACTTCTTGCTTTCTTTACCTTTTTTTCAATAAGTTGCATTGCTCTTCGAAGTTTTCTATGAGCATGTCCTGTTAGTCTAGGCATATTATATTTTGTTAGGATTTATTCCGTATTTTTTGAGTTTTACTAATACTATAGTCATAGCGTTAGTAAGCCATTTTGTTTCTCCTTCAAATGCGATACGCTCTTTAAGTTTTTTAAAGTGAGTAACTGATTTACCTACTTTACTCCCTGTTATAGGACCTTTCTTGTTTACTGAGTAATTTACTCGTCTTGGTCTCTTATTTGCTGGCATATCCAAAAAATAGAAAAATAAATAATGGTGGAGAATAGGAGAGTCGAACTCCTGACCTCTCGCGTGCAAGGCGAGCGCTCTAGCCAACTGAGCTAATTCCCCGGGTTTGTGTTTTTGACTTATAATGGCGGGAGCGACGGGAATCGAACCCGCGACCTCTCGCGTGACAGGCGAGCGCTCTAACCAACTGAGCTACGCCCCCATTTTTAGCCAAAAACAAAGCTTCATATAAAACAAAGCGAGGGAATTATATAAAAAAACAGAGCCTTTGCAAATAATTTTTAAAGATTATTAGAGTTCTTTTAGATTTCCAACAAGCTGATTTACATCTGAATATCATTTTTTGTCCATATACTCATCAAATTCTTTCTGTATTCTCTCAAAACATATGGTGTTTTCCTTTCCTAAAACTGTCCCTAATTGTACAAGTGAAGCTCATGCTAATAGATGCTCAAATACGTCAACTCAAGATTTAATCCCTCCACATCCAATGATCTTCATCCTATCTCAAAGAAGTTTGTAAAACATTCTTACATTTGCAAGTGCTACAGGCTTTACATAATCTCCTCAAAGTCATCCTAATCCTCCTTTTGGAGCAATGAGAGGACTTTCTGTCTCAGGGTCTATAATAAGCGTGTTTCCAACTGAATTAATACAAGTAATAAAGCTTATTGGATATTTTTTCAGAACCTCTGCCATCATCGCTGTATGCACTGGATCAAAGTAAGGTGGGAGCTTGAGTCCAACCGGTTTCTCTCCTGGGATTGCAAATATTTTCGCGAGAAGCTCGTCTGATCCTTCAAAATCATACGCAATCTGAGGTTTTCCAAGCACATTAGGGCAAGAGAGGTTTACCTCTAGAATATCAACATTTTCGTCATTTTGAAATGCTGTTACAAGCTCTATAAAGTCCACATGTGAAAATCATACAATAGAAACTACTATAGGTTTATTAGGGAATTCTGCTTTCAGTTCAGCTGCGTACTCTAAGTATTTTTTATAGCCGTGATTAGCAAGACCTATCGAGTTAATACTTCCTAAATCTACTTCCATATATCTAGGTTCAGGGTTTCATTCTCGTGGTAATGGAGAACATGATTTCATCATAATAGCACTACTCTCAGATTCTCATAAAGCCCTAAGTTCATCTGGTGTAGTGCATCTTGGTCCTGATGAGTTATATATAACTCCTGGAAAAACAACTTTTCAAATATTCGCTGTAAATTTCATAAATATAAATTAATATGTATTAGATATATTATATCAGCAGTAAAAAAAATGCAAGATTGTTATATTCATAATAAAGCTAATACATCACTCCTTGTCTGAGGGATTTGAACATCAGGTTGCGATACATTTTCTGGATTATCCTCCCAAACATAATGACTGTCGGTTATAAGTCAGGCTCTATGCCCACCGTCACAACTCAATAGATAGTATTCCCAGATTCGTCTAAATGTATTTTCG
>JAJOLH010000057.1 GCA_021129415.1 Candidatus Altimarinota bacterium
TTTTATTGATGGAAAATCCATCGAGAAATACTTAATTATTTCTCTCGATTTAGCTGTTCAAATTCGTGATTTTTTCTATAAGGGTTTTTGCTCTCCATTATGCCAGTATATTAGGTTGTTAATACCTGTCAACTAGGCAAGACCCTTATTTTATCTTTTAATCTCTTCTTTAATAGTCTTGAGCCCATCGAGATACCCCTCGAGATTGAGTCCTGTTTTTCTGAGTTCTTTGTATTTTTGGAGTTTTCTAAATATTTCGAGATGGAGATTGTCATCTTCATCGAGTACATCACTTCCATAGTTTTCGTTGAAGTAAACTCCATTGTGGTATTGATGATTTCAGCCAGTAGCTTTGAGGGGAACTATGATTGAGTGAATACCAAAATAGAAGAGTTCCCAGAGAGTTGAGCTCCCTCTAGTGATAGCAATGTCAGATTTGATATAGAGTTTTGCAAGCTTTTTTTGTGACAGAAAACCTTTTGTTTTAACATTATCAAATTCCTCTAGTTTATTTTTAATCTCCTCGTTTTCATTCGTCCCTAGAATGACTTTGAAATCTATATCTGAGCAGTCAGGCAAGATTTGTAGGAGATTTTCAAAGATTTTTTCTGATCATTGGCTTCAGGCTATCACGAGCACTGTGAGTCGCTCATTTTCAGTTTTATCGACACTCTTTACCTCATCGAGCATTTCTGGGTTTACTATAGCTCAGCAGTGAATGTGTTTATTATCTTCTATAGCAGTCTTTTCGTTTGCGAAGCTATAAAAGACTTTTGTAGCCAGCTTACTTGTTATCTTATTTGCGAGGCCCATAATTGAGTCTGACTCATGGATATAGATTTTTTTTCTGAGGATGAATCCAGCGATACACGCAGGTACTGAGACAAAGCCTCCTTTTGAAAATACTATATCTCATTTGTATTTTAACACATAGTAGAGTGATTCAAACACACCTGTAAAATTTTTAAGTGGTTCATAAAAATTTCTAATATCAAAGTATCTTCTGATTTTACCAGCTGAAATATCATGAAATTCAATATCATTTTCGAGGGCTATAGTTTCTTCAAGAGATTCTCTCTCTCCAAGCCACATATATTCATACTTCCCATCTACTCAGAGATAGTTATATAGTGAGATAATTGGAGTAATATGTCCACCAGTTCCTCAACCTGTGAATACAATCTTTTTGTTTGATGATTCTGACATATTTAGAGTTTGATATATAATAATGTTTTTATTATGAAGAAATTTAACTTTGATGCAAACTTATTTCCTCTCAGGAGTTTGAAACTTATAAGTGCTCAGAGTATTCAAACTATACTTCACACTATGATATCTAGTGGCCAATGTACTCAGGCAATGACTCTAGAGAGGTTCATGAGTATTACCCAAGGAAGAAAAGCCCAAAATAATCTCTTGAATCCTGAGAGAAATAGAGCAGTGAGAAATGCTACTGAGACGCTGGCATGATCTGAAGGGAAGCTCGCATCTGGGAGATGGTCTAGTAGAAGTTTTCATGCTCCAGTGATTGCCGTCTCGGGCCTATCTATATCAACAAACTGTTGAATTATGAGAGAAATGATTATCGCTATAACGGCACTGTAAAATATATATAACAATGTAATCTTATATGACTCATCTGATTTTTTATAACTGTAATAGAGCCACATAACTACAAGAAATAAAGGCAGAAAAAATATAGGTAAATCCGCAAATAGAGGAGCCAATGCTTCAACGATTGGATTTGCTGACAAATTGTTCAAATATTGGAATATAACAGTGTTCATATCTAAAAAACATTTTAAAGAAATAATGTGACTCTATATTATTCTAAAAAGAAGAGAAAACAACTTTGAAAAGCTGTAATTTATGCTATACTAAGAGTATTAGCATTTTTAAACAATACGGCACTATATGGAAGCAACGATCGAAAAAAGACTAGAAGGGACAAGGGATATGTTCCCAGAAGATCATAAATATCTCACCTTTCTAAAAAAAGTATTTCGTCACGAGTTTCGTAAAAATGGGTTTCGTCGTATCTCTACTCCAATGATGGAGGAAACAGCGTTACTAAGAAAAATATATCCAGAGAATAACAACTCTTATGGACTCTATCACCTTGAGAATACTGATGAAGTAGATGTCTCACTCCTTCCATCAGCTACTGTTGGTGTTATGAGATCCTATGTTGAAAATGAAGTGCATGAGGAGCTTCAACCTGTGTACTACTATTATATGGAAAGGTACTTTCGTCAGGCAAGAGAGAGAAAAGAACAATATATTATTGGTGGAGAGATAATTTGAGAAACTGACCCAATCATAGATGCACAAAATGTCTATATGGTCTATACGGGGATCAAAAAAATTGGTCTTGGTGAAGATGTTTCCATCCGAATAAATACATACGGAGCTATAAAAGAGATGGATAAATATTATGAAGAACTAGAAAATTTCTTTACTAACAAAGTTTGAGTTATGTCCCCAGAGACGGCAGAAGCTTATAAGACAAATAAACTCGCAGTATTTTATTCTCAGGATGAAGATGATAAAATATTAGCTGCAAGCGCACCATCAATATTAAAATTTCTCAAAAAAGATTCAAAAAAACATCACGAAGCATTTAAAATGTATCTAGATGATTTAGAAATTCCATATATCGAAGACCATACTCTGTTTTTTTCTGAAGGCTTTTATACCAATTCTATATGGCAGCTCGATGATAGTAAGGGAAGCGTTATAGCTACAGGAGGGAGATATAATACTCTGGCTAGGGATCTTTGATCAATAAAAGATTATCCAGCAGCATGATTTTCACTGGATATTGGACATATCATTGATGATCTTAAATCTCAGCATATCTCAATTAAAAATAAAGACCAAATTGATCTTTATTTCGTTCAGCTTTGAGATGAAGCGAAGAGAGTAGTATTTCCACTCTCACTTGAAGCTAGAGCAAAGGGAATTAACACTATGGCATCTCTGTGAACTCCATCTATAAAGGAGCAAATGCTTAAAGCGCAAAGAATCGGTTCTACATATGTTGTACTCGTTGGACTTATGGAGGCTCGAAACGGAGTATTTCAAGTGCGTAATATCCCAGCAGGAACACAAGAAGAAGTTAAAAAAGAAGAACTCATAGATTATATCATTGATAAAATAGGAAAGGATCAACTCGACTTTTACGAACCAAGTAGAGATCTTCAACAAAATGAAGCTCCAGCAGAGGAAGAGTAATTTCTTACAAAATATTATGGAGGTGTTTTCGTGATACATAGAAAGATACAAGGAATTATCTTCTACATGAAAACTCATTCATAATACAGCCTTGTCTATAGCATTAATAGTAGGGATGTGAACTTTTACAGATAGATATATATTAAATCCTCATAAATATAATATATATTCTTGATGATCTACAAATATCTCTATTCCAGATCTTGATTCTGGAGATACTGCACGTTTATTTTCAATTATCCTTTACACCATATATGCAAAACAACCATGAAATCCTCCACTGAGTTTCACTCAAAACTATTCTAGATAAGCTTTTAGAGCAATACGGATTTGATGGCCTTGATTCTAGACTTAAGATGAATTGTTTTTGAAATAACCCAAGCATAAAATCTAGTCTTACATTCCTTAGAAAGACTCCATGGGCTAGGGAAAAGGTAGAGAGTTTGTATGTTGATTTGATTACTGAAATGGAATAACAAAAAAAGAAACTCATTACGAGCTTCTTTTTTAAATGAGCTGAGTACTATACTCTGATCTTTGTAATCTTTTGTCCTGTTTTGAGTCCTTTTTTAGTAATTGCTTTCCCAGTAACACCAGCAAAGAATATAATAAGACCAAATAGGAAGTAGAAGATATCTACAGAGAGGGTAGCTGTTTCTATAAACATCCCTGAAATAATAAAAAGAATTATTGCAAAAGCGATTTGTAGGATACGTGTTCGACCTCTTGATAGGACATTGATATCGAGTCCACCAAGTACAAGAGGGATGACTCATAAGCCCATTATAGCGTATGAGAGATACATTTTTGTATTAGTATTTAGTGCTATCCCGAATAATGAGTCTTCGAGAGTGAGATTCTGCAGGTTAAACGCTGCTATACCAGTGAGAATAAGCATTATTCAGAGCATTATTTTAGCGATTCTAATTTGCTTATCACTTGGACGCTTCATGATAAGTCCTAGTAGTTTCATCATAATATTTATTTTTAGAAAATTATATCGAGTCATAGCATACAGAAAACAAAAAAAACAGCAAAATAATTTTGACTTTTCTCAGTGATTTATATAATAACGGAGCTTAAAAATATTGGGGTGTAGCCAAGTGGTAAGGCATTGGACTTTGACTCCGACATGCGTAGGTTCGATCCCTACCACCCCAACCATTAAAACGTACTTTAAAAATATTAAATTTAGTCACCTCTTGCAGAGGTGTAAAGACGCAAAAAATAAGTAAATTAGGGATTTATTTTTTCTGTTTTTAATTACAGAATTTTGTATTTACATAATTAATTAACATATGTTAGCAGTAGTAGAACTTGGAGGAAACCAATTTATGGTTCAAAAAGGAGATATCATCGAAGTAAAAAAACAAGATGCTGAAGTAGGTAAAAAAATCTCTTGTGAGGCACTTCTTATTTCTGACCTAGAAGGGAAAGAAACAAAAGTAGGGACTCCTATGGTTGCAGGATCAAAGGTAGAGTTTAAAGTACTTGATCAAAAGAAAGACAAAAAAGTTAGAGTATTTAAAATGAAAGCTAAAAAAAGGTATATGAAAAATACTGGTTTTAGAGCACATATAACACAACTAGAGGTAACGTCTATCAAATAATATAGCTTTAGAGCTAAATTATTGATATAATGAGATGGAGTCTTTAAGAAGATATTAAGGTAAAAGAAATAAGATATTTGTGAAGTCTGATGATATTCTCGGATGAATAATTTCTAAAACACAATTTTGGGATCCAAAATTAATCTAAGAGCTCGTATTGAGCGACATTCAAGAGTCTTGCATCATAACTTATATGCAGGCACAAAAAAATCAGGAAAATCATGATTAGCAATAATTTCAGCTATCGCGGTTTTTCTACTTCCTATATACCCAAGCTTTGCTGGCCTCGTAAATAATAGCTCTGCTACAGAGTTTTACAGAGGAGATATTGATGAAACGAGTATTATTTCATCATATTTTGGTGATGATAATACTGTTTGAGACGGTGATGTGTTTATACAATCAAAAGACTCATTTCTTTATGTCAGTGCAGTACTCGATGAAGATAATAGAGATGTATCAGGAACAAAAGAAGTTGTAGAATATGAAGTGAAGCCAGGAGAGAGTGTTTCGGCTATAGCCAGTAAGTTTAACATCACTCGAAACTCTATTTACTGGGCAAATGATTTTGAATCTAGTCATACTATCCATCCTGGAGATATCATAAAAGTACCTCCAGTATCTGGACTGATACATACTGTTGTTTCAGGTGAAACTCTCTGAGGACTTGCAAATAAGTATGATGTCGAGAGTAAGGATATCATGAAGCAAAATCTCCTCCTCACTGCAAACGATCTAAAAGTAGGAGATACAATCATCATCCCAGGAGCTGAAAAAGCTAAACCTAAACCAGTAGTTGTCCCTAAAAAGACCTACGCAGCAGCGAGTACACCATCATCAGGGTATAGCTTTACTGCTAAAGCTCAGAGTGAATATGTAAATACATCAGGACAATATAATCTCGTTTGGAGATCTCCATACTCATGAGTTTGGGGGAACTGTACTTGGTATGTTGCTTCATATAAAAATGTAAACTGGAGAGGAAACGCAAACAGATGGATGGAAAATGCTAGGGCTGCATGAAATACTACAGGGTCAAGCCCTAGCATTGGAGCTATAGTACAATTTGAGTGAAGAGGGTATAACCCATATTATGGACATGTTGGTATCGTTATTGATATGACCTCAACTCATATCATAGTTTCTGATATGAACTATAGAAGACTTGGAGAGGTAACTACTCGTAAAGTCCCTATTAATGATAGAACTATCAAATGATATATATATGTAGATTAAAAAATAAACTCAAAAAAACTTCTAGAATATTCTAGAAGTTTTTTAATTGTAACTGGTGCACCCAGCTGGAGTCGAACCAGCAACCAACGGCTTCGAAGACCGGTACTCTATCCAATTGAGCTACGGGTGCATGAGATG
>JAJOLH010000034.1 GCA_021129415.1 Candidatus Altimarinota bacterium
TGTGTAAATTCAGGACTGGCTCAGGTGAGAGGTATTTTTTGAGTTTTTGTTTTTATAACTCTTACCTGAATCCTTACTCTTGGAAAGAGCAAGGGGCTACATGGTATGGTTTTGCAGCCTCTTTCCTTTTTCAAGGGAGAGAATTCAAGAGAGAGTTACATATCTTCAAATCCATTTTCTTTAATCTCTTCTACAAGTTCTTTCCCTCCTTCCTTCACTACTTCTCCAGCCTTCATAACAAATACCTTGTCGACATTGATGTAGTCAAGAATCGTGAAGTAGTGAGTTATGATGATGATAGAATTTTCTGGTGAGCTGAGAGATTGGAGCATAGTTGCCACTGTCTTGAACGCGTCTAGGTCGAGTCCACTATCTATCTCGTCGAGTATGATGTATTTAGGTCCAATGAGTTTCATTTGAAGGATTTCTATCTTTCTCTTTTCTCATCCAGAGAATCAAACATTGAGATCTCTCTCTAGAAATGATTCTTCTATTTGAAGCTCTGCTAAATGAGATTTAATAAACCTCTTAAACATAAATGGTGAAAGCTCTGTAAAATCTTCCGAATTGTTTTTTGCTGAAATATTAAAAATAGTTCTGAGAAACTCTGAGAGTTTTACTCACTTTATCTCTGGTATATTTTGAAATGAAAGGAATATTCCAGCTCTACTCCTCTCGTCTGGTTCCATTTCTGCTAAATCCTCACCATTAATACTTAGCGATCCTGCTATTATCTCATATTTTGGATGCCCCATGAGTACGCTAGAGAGAGTGGACTTACCAGATCAATTTTTCCCCAGTAGACAATAATTTTTTCCAGGTTCAAAGTCGAGGGTAACTCCCTTGAGGATATCAACTTCTCCTGCTGAAACCTCTAAATCTTTTATTTGTATCATATAGTTTTATTACACTAATTATTTAAACATTAGTATTTTATTAATGTTTTATAATTTACAAGTATATATATGACTTTTTTATATATACCCAAAATATACACCTTTGCTTATAAAAGCCAATTGTGAAGAAATTGTGAATAACTATAATATTTTCCCCTAAAATAGACAAAAATATTTTATGTATTTTGTCTAGCTTAATATATGAGTCATGTTTGACATGGATGTCAAAAACCTTACAACTATACATAGAATTTCTCTATTTTTAGACAAAAAATATTAGAATTTCACAATTTGTTAACAAATCCATACTGAGATGAACGTGAAAACTGATGCAAATATTCATACTTCTGTCCTTCTAGAAGAATTAGTATCAGCAGTAACTATACATCACAGCGCTAAAAATATCATTGTAGACTGTACTCTTGGTCTTGCATGACATGCAAGCCAAGTAATACAGAAAATGAATCCAGGTGATATATTTATAGGGTTTGATGCAGATGAAAGAAATCTAATGCTTGCACAAGAAAGACTAGAGGCATTAAAAACAAAAACAAAAATCGTTCTTATACATAGTAATTTTGAGCATTTAAGAGAAGAACTCGCTAAGCATGATATACATTCTATTACTGGAATATATTATGATTTAGGTGTTTCCTCTATGCACTTTGATCAGGCAGAGAGATGATTTTCTCTCAGGCTTGATGGTCCTCTCGATATGCGCTTTAATACAAGGAGTTGAAAAACAGCTGCGGATGTTCTCAACTATAGTGAAGAAAAAGATCTATTTCAAATTTTCAAAGAATATGGTGAAGAACCTCACTGTCGAAAGATTGCTGCAAGAGTAATCACTGCAAGAAAACAAAAGAAATTTCAGACCACAACCGACCTTAATGATTTCTTAGATAGTGAAATAAACTCACATATTAAAACGAAAACTCGAGTGTTTCAAGCTCTGCGAATAGAAGTAAATTGAGAGTTAGACACACTAAAGTGAAGTCTCTCACAAGCAATAGAGCTACTAGGCTCAGGTGGAAATATATTTGTGATTAGTTTTCACTCGCTCGAAGATAGAATTACAAAACAAACATTTAAACGAGAAACCAGGGATTGTATCTGCTCTGATATCATCTGCCAATGTTGACATAAAAAGTCATTAAAATTAATAAATAAAAAACCAATTCTCCCCTGAGCGGAAGAACAAAAAACAAACTCTCGAAGTCGGAGCGCAAAAGCTCGACATGCACAAAAAATATAATACTAAATACTCAATTCTCGTGAATCCAAGACTCGTAATGACATCAAAGCATAAAAGTTTTCTCTCAGACAGAAAACGAAATAAGGAGAAACTCCAGTTTGGGTACCAATCTACCTATATAGCCTTGTTATGAGTTATTGCTTTTCTTCTTCTGTATTATGTTTGGATCCTCAACGCAAACGCAACTCAAGGATATACTATTAGAGAATTAGAAAATACAGGAAAAGAACTCAAAGTTGAACTTGAAAGGTTAGATGTAAAAATAGCTGAACTCGAAAGTTCTGATGGTATTTCTTCAGATGAAGATCTCCAAAATATCATGGAAGAATACGAAGATCCTAATTATCTAGTTATTAGGGATAATATTCAATACGTATACAATTATTAATTTTCATTGCTATATAGCTCAAAAATCTTACAATCTTAGAAACTACTATTCTAAGATTTTTTTGTGCCAGAAGCTCTCAAACGACTTATACATAACATATCTCTCCTCCCATGAATATGAGAAAATAGAGCTACAAAGTTAGCATTCTTCATGCTATCTAGCAACGAAAACTATCTCAAAGAACTCAGGGAAAATATTCTTACTATCAAAGAGAATACTAGCTCTTGTGATACTTGCTTCTCTATCACCGATGCAGGAAAAAATATTTGTAGTGTTTGTAATAATGAATCTAGAAATAAATCAGAAATCTGCGTCGTAGAAGAATACCTTGATCTCCTCACTCTCGAACAGTCATGAGGATACGCGGGAGTCTATCATGTACTTTGAGGAGCTATCTCACCAATGAACTGAGTCTTTGTGTGAGACTTAAATTTCTCAAAACTATTCTCTAGAATCGAAGATGCTGATTGTAAACTCGAGATTATAATAGCTACAAATCCAAACTTAGAGTGAGAAGCTACTTCTACCTTTCTCTGTGAAGAAATAGAAAAACGAAAACTGAAACATAAAGTTAAGCTCACAAGACTCTCTAGAGGGCTTTCTTCTGGTTATATAGAGTATGCTGATACTATGAGTTTAGTAAGTGCTTTGCGAGAACGTAAAGAAGTATAATAAAAAACAATGAAAAATCTTATATTATTCTTTCCATCTAAAAATAAAGCAGCTTGAGCATTTGAGTGACTCTGAGAAGAAATGACACTAAGAGAACAGCAAATGCTCACAAGAGTTCCTCAAGATCATGTAAACATATATATGATTCGGACTATAGATAACTTTTTTGGAAAGAATGAATTTCTTCCTCAATTTCAGCTACATAACCAGACTTGGAAAAAACACTCATGAACAGAAAAAATATTCTGAGATTTGGTATACGGTTTTCGTATGCCACAGTGAGTCACTCATACTCATCCCTCAAAAATAAGTGAAATTACAAAAGATAAACGCATTATAGAAGTACTATTTCCCGAATATTCAATGAAATCCATTGTCTGTAATAATTATTCAGAGATATTACAGAACTTTGAAAATATTCTTAGTGACCTAAAAGTTCTGAAACCGCATTGAGGGTTCCTTTGAAAATGAATTTCTATAGGGCAAGATATTCCTCAGGAATCTGAACTATGAAAAGATGACTATCCATATTTATTACAAGATTTTCATGATACATCATGAGGTTTTTATGACTTATCTAGCGGACTACATGATTTTAGGGTAGTGATTCTAGATGGAAAAATCATTGCTAAGCTACTCAGAGAACCATGAGATTGAAAATATATAAGTAATACATTTCAGTGAGGGAAGATCCAAGATATCTTTGATTTCCCAATTCCAAGAAAGATACAGGAAATTATAAATACTATAGACAATTACTGTAAAAAATACGAGCACAGATATTATGCAATAGACATGGGTTTATGAGTTAATGGAGATATAAAAGTCTTTGAAATCAATTGAGCACCAGGCTACGCAAGCGAATATATGGCTCATGAATTTTGAGATTACATAGTTAAAAATATCTTGAAAATTTCATAGATATTTTTAAACTGAGTATAAATATTTAAAATAATATATAAATTATGTCTGAATATTCTCCACCATCCAGGTGAACTGCGCGAGTCACCAAGAAACAACTCAAACAGATGCAAAAAAATTATCAAAGAGCTGCTGCTCTTGCTGGGGATAATAGTGAAATAGAAGCCAAAGAAAAAAGCTCTGAAATTTCAAAGCTTGAAAAAAAATTAAATGATGTATTTTAATCTCGACATACATCCATGAGCACTTTTGCAAGTTTAATAGGATCATGTCGCACAACATCAGACTCATTTACAAAATCCTCCTCTATAATTTTAAATCTTCGTGACATAAAATCCTGTCATGGTTTGAGTTTCACTGGTTTTTTTCCCTCTTCTGATTTATATTTTTCTACCAATTCATCTGAAATATTTCCACTATTCACGAGTACATAATCCAAAGTATTTCCTGAATATCTCTCAATATTATCTATAAAATCAGGCAATTCATAGTGAGTAGTCTCTCATTTTTTCGTCATAATATTTGCGACATACACTATTTTAGCATGAGTATCTTGAAAAGCTTGCCGAATCCCTTTAGAAAGAAGTGCTGGCACTATACTTGTATAAAAATCTCCTGGTCCTATCACTATAACATCTGATTGTAAAATAGCTTGTCTTGCTCGAGGATTTAAATTTCCTTCTCATCATACGAGAAATGCATCTTTTATATTTTGATTCAAATTGTGAGTAGCACAATCGTTTTTATCTGATACATCAATAAATTTTTCTCCTATAACTTCTGTTCCATCATCCATACGCACCCCTAGATGTACATCTTCGAGTGTTACAGGAAGTACTTGTCACCGTACATCAAACATTTTACAAGCCGCATCAAGTCCAGCCTCAAAACTCCCCCTTACATCTCCAAGAGCTGTGAGGATAATATTTCCTATTTTATTTCACCCTATGACCCCCTCTTCTCATGCAAATTTATATTCAAACAAATCACGAACAAATCACGTATCATGAGCAAGAGCAGCAACGGCTCTACGAATATCCCCAGGAGGAAGAACTCCATATTTATCTCGAATTTCTCATGTTGTTCCACCTGAGTCAGTCATAGCAATGATTGCAGCTAAGTTTTTAGTTTCCTCTAGCGTGTCAACATGATAGGTTTTCAGTCCGTAGAGTACATTAAATGTTCCACTTCCTCCACCGATTACCGTGATATTAAATGTTTTGTTTGGCATGCTTTTTATTGGTTTTTAGTGAAATTATTGTATTTATTTTTATTTTAATGTAAAATAGAGATATATTATAATTTATATTCATATGCCTTTAGATTCCCCTTGGAATAATAACTTCATTAGAATAGTATGAAGTAATCATACTATTTCACATCTTGAAATATCTTCCGTTTTACAAGCGAAAGATACTAGGTTAGCTGTAGAGCATATATTAAGTCTACTAAACCATAAAGGTCATCCATGAAATATAAAAAGTTCAAAAAATTATTCCCCTAAAAGCTTTATTGATTCACCAGAAACTGCACTCGATACTCTTGAGGTTCTATTTCAATGACAAGAAGAAATATTTAATAGAAGAAATGTAATTCAAGCTAAAAAAATAATTCTCTGAATAACAGCTCTACTTTCAGAATATTACGAAAATCAAGATTTATACTCTAGTGTTATTATGAGAAATCCAAATGAACAATGAGAACTCTATCAAGCACAACAAAGACTTACAGATGCATTTCATATTGTTGTATGAAATATTATAGATTGAAATTTTGAAGTATCTTCTCAATTCTGAGATATTCAAGTAGAGGATATAACACAAAATGAAAATACTTTATCAAAAATTCAAGCATCTACAAAATATCCAAATATAAGACGAATTCTTTGAACTTTTTCAAGTATTAACTTTTGAGAAGATATAGAAGAAGTTCTCACTAAAAAAGAAGCTGCTTAGCTTCTTTTTTTATTCAGTTAATCTTTTATCAATACTGCTTTTATTCTTCGAACCCCCCGACTACTAGCCTCTTCTTTTTTAATTTTAAATCTTCCCATTCACTGAGATTTTTCAACATGT
>JAJOLH010000051.1 GCA_021129415.1 Candidatus Altimarinota bacterium
TATACTTAAGATATAAAACTTTTATGCAACACTATACCGATATCATTCTTTATAAAACACATCAACATTTTATTGTGGTGATTTTTAGATTTCTTGCTGTATTTCTTCCATATGCATTGTGAGTGTTTATTCTTTGAAAATACTTACTCAGTTGGAGTATTGCCCTACAGTGAGTATTGATATTGCTCTGAGCGGGCTGTATTTTTGGATGGTACTATTTCTTTTGGATAAAATCATATTTCATAATTTCTAATGAAAAGATAATAGTAAAGGTACGAAACGGACTATTTTCAAAGTTTCATATGTCTATTCATTATAAAAATATTCGAGATACGGCATTTTCTAAAAATAATATTTTACACTACGCTTTATGATATGGAACTTTATTTGCTAGAAGCTCTGCTTGAGCAGTAGGGGACTTAGAAGCTCGAAATATTCCTCATATCGAAAAAGTATACAAAATCATCAACGCACTTCATAATTTTACTGATGAAGAGAGAAAAAATATTACAAACTTAGAACAAGTCACGCAGCCTCTCTCCTTTTCCAAAGGAGAGAATTCAAGTGTGGATTCGAAAGAAGAGAAAACAATACAAGAAACACTTACTGAAGCTACTCAAAAAGAAAAACAAATTCTACTCAGTATTCAGTGAATCAAAGAAGTAATAGAAATCACAGATACAGACAGACGATATATTTTTGAAAATGAAGAGGATAAAAATCACTGAGTATATGAGACTCTTCGTAGACAGGTTGTATTTGCAGTGACACATGATTCTACCTTTAGGCAACCTGACGAAGCTATAGTGATGAAAGCTTGAGAAAAAGTCATTTTTCCAGTAATAGAATTTCATGAAATTAAAAGAAAAAAAGTATCTTCTAGCTCTCCATGAATGCAAGTACATGAATATTTAGTACCAAAATTTAAGAATCTCTGAGACTACGACGCGACACTCCTTATTTGATTTGATATATAAACATGATTGCATTTATAAAATGGTTATTTGCTTGGTGACAAAATAAAACAATAGATAAAAAGGTATGTAAAGAAATTGTATGCTTTGTTTGAAAGGCTCAAAAACTCTCTCCAAAACAACAAGTAATAGAATACGATAAAATCTATCATCATACTCTAAAGAAATTAGGGTATGATGGAACTTTTTGAGAAATACTGAAATCAAATCCTAAAGAAATAAAAAACATTCAAGAGATTTGGGAACTTCATAAATTTAGAAATACTCTGGTACATGAGTTGCGAGATTTAGATGATAGATTTATTGCAAAACAGTGAAAGAAGTATCAAGTTATAGTAGAAAAATTCGTAAAACAAGTAACAAAATAATAAAAAAGAAGCTATTTAGCTTCTTTTTTTATGGTTTAAATGATTATACTTTTACATTTTCACTCACAGAGATTTTCTCTATATCAGCGAGTCACTTAATATTATCTTTGATTGCAAAGATGTCTTCATTCTTTCGTATCTCAGAGATTATTTTTAAATTTATATGTTTTCAGTCCTCTTGCAAAAGCAAAGACGACAGAAAGAAATAGCCGCACGATTATTTCCTGATTTGAGATGATTTCTTGCATGAAATTTATATAAAAATATTGCTAATTATAGTATCTCACAAAAGCTGTGATAAGGCAAAAAATAGCATAAAAAACTATTGACTTACAGGGGCAACTTTATATACTCTTTTGGCTTTTAAGTAAAAGCGTTTATACGGTGCCCGTAGTTCAGTTGGTTAGAACGCCAGGTTGTGACTCTGGAGGTCGAGGGTTCGAGACCCTTCGGGCACCCCATATATTCTTCAAAATTACATAGTGGAAATTTATTCAAATTTTTACTACCTAATTTTTAAGAGAAATTCTCGGGATTGTATTTAGGAAGAAATTAAGCCTTCGGTCTATAATATACTCTGTGACTATCGGTCAAAGATGATTGCGCTCATCTAGTAAGGATTTCACTACTTTATTTTTTAACTTTCAAAGTATATGGCTACAACAGCTGATATGACTCTTTTTCAAGAGTTATTTGAAAAATCTCCAGAAATACAATACCCAAAAGAGGGTGATGTAATCTCTGGTACAATCGAAAAGATTGAAAAGAAAAACATTCTCGTGAATGTAAATAACCAGTTTACTGGTCTTGTTATATCTAAAGAGCTTGGTAATAGTGTTGATTTCGACGCTTTAAGCGCTGGACAACCTATTGATGTAATGGTTCTTGGAGACTCTATTGAAAGAGGTCTTCTTATTCTCTCTCTTAAAAGAGCGAATCAAATTAAGTCTCTGAATGCACTTAACTCTAACTTTGAATCAGGAGAAGTTATGACTGTTAGAGCTTCTGAGGCTAACAAAGGTTGATTACTTGTTGATATTGACGGACTGAAAGGTTTCATCCCAGTATCACAACTTACTCCACTTCACTACCCACGTGTTGAAGGAGCAGACCCAGAAAAAATACTTGAACATCTCAATGGTCTTTTGACAGTTGATTTCCAAGTTCGAGTTATCAATGTAGATGATGGTGGAAAGAAAATCATCTTCTCTGAAAAAGCTGCAATGGCTGAACAAAGAACAAAAGCTCTTGAAACTCTCAAACAAGGTGATATCGTTGAATGAGTTGTTTCTGGTATACTTTCATACGGTCTCTTCGTTACATTCGATGGACTTGAAGGTCTGGTTCATGTTTCTGAGATTGATTGGGGTCATGTTAATAATCCTGGTAAATTTGCTAAGGTTGGTATGAAGGTTAAAGTTAAAGTTATCGGTCTTGATAGTGAAAAAATCTCACTCTCTATTAAACAACTGAAAGATAATCCTTGGGATGTTCTTTCTAAGAAAGTGAAAACAGGTGATACTATTAAAGCTCCAATTTCAAGAATTTCTCAATTCGGTGCGTTTATGGATCTCGATGGAGGTATTCAAGGTCTTATTCATCTTTCAGAAATTTCTCACGGTGTTGTAAAGGACATAAGAGAACATGTGAAAGTTGGGGAAGAAGTTGAGGCTAAAATTATCAATTTTGAACCACATAAAAAGAGAATTGGTCTTTCACTTAAAGCTCTTACTCCAGCTCCAGAAGGAGCAAAAGAAGATGCTAAACCTGCTAAAAAAGAAGGTCCTAGTGAAGAAGATAAGATTGATGCTGAAGTTGCTGCTAAAAAACCAGCTGCTAAAAAAGCACCAGCTAAAAAACCAGCTGCTAAAAAAGAAGAAACTAAATAATCCCGTAATCATAGCTGTGAATCTCAAACTTGAGAGCAACTATGATTCATTAAAAATCTTTATTTAAAGATTTGTATACTTACTAAAACTATATCATGGATAAGAAAATATTAACTGAGATGTTCGACAATCTCTTACATATCGGAAATAAAACTAACTACTGGAATCCTAAAATGAAATCATTCATTCACGGATCTAGTAATGGAGTTCATATTATTGACCTCACTCAGACTATAACTCAACTAGATAATGTAGCTGGAGCACTTGCTCAATATAAAGCTGATGGAAAGAAAGTTCTTTTCGTTGCTACAAAACTTCAAGCAAGAGACGCTTTTTCAAAGCTTGCTATAGATACTGGTAACTTCTACGTTTCAGAGAAATGGGTTCCAGGGCTTCTTACAAACTTTAAAACTATCAAAAGAAGAATAGCTACATACCTACAACTTTTGAGAGATTCTCAAGGTACAGGTTTTGACATGCTTACTAAAAAAGAAAAAGCAGCTAAAATGTTAGAACTAGAAAAGTTAGATAAAGCATTTAAGTGAGTAAAAGAAATGAAGAAAACACCAGATGTTATCTTTGTTGTAGATGGAATATTTGAAGGACAAGCTACAAAAGAAGCTAAATCACTTGGGCTCCCTTGTTTTGCTATTGCAAATACAAACGGAAATCCTTTTGATGTTACTGATGCTATCCCTGCTAATACGAACTCAGTTAAATCACTAGACTACCTTGCTGCTGCTCTATCTGATAGAATGAAAAAAGCTCCAGTTACGAAAAAAGAAGCTCCTAAAAAAGCTATTGAGAAAAAAGCTCCAGTAACTGCATCTAAAGCTCCTGCTGAAAAAGCAGAAGCAAAACCAGCTGCTAAAACTGCTCCAGCTAAAAAAACAACTGCTGCAAAGGCAGAAGAAAAATAATTTAGATTTTTTTAAAATCTGTATATACTTGGCACTGTATTTTTACTTTTATATAATCTTACTATTATGGCAAAAGCTACAAAGAAACCAGCTGCAAAAAAAGCAGCTCCTGCAAAATCTGGAAACATTTTAGAGAACGCAAATATTGTACACGCACTGAGTTATGTTCCTTACTTTATTGGAGCTGTAGCAATGTACTTTCTTGGAGAAAGTGACAAAAAAGCTGCAATGCACCATATTAAGTATTCAGCTCTCATTGCTGCAGCAGTTATCATACTTACTTTTGTACTTAACGGATTTTTCATACAAATACTCGCTCTTGCATATCTTGCTGGATCTGCGTACCTTGCATGGAAAGCATACAATGGTGAGGATGTTACTATAGAAATACTAGATACTGTTGAAGATAAGATTGCTGAAAAAGTAAAAAAATAATTTCAAGAAATTTATATATTCTCTCTTATGTTAATTTTACTAAGAGAGGATATGTTTTATATAAATAAAAAATGATACTATGGCTATTACAATGGAGCTTATAAAAGAGCTGAGAGATAGAACTGGGATTGGGATGATGGAGGTTAAAAAAGCTCTTGAGTCTACTAACGGTGATATGGATGCAGCTATTGAAGAGCTCAGAAAAAAAGGTCTTGCTAAAGCTGCTAAAAAGGCAGACAGAGAAGCTTTAGAAGGTGGGATAAAAATTCTATCTGAAGAAGGGAAAGCGTACGTAATATCTGTTTCTTGTGAAACTGATTTTCTTGCTATCTCTGATAAATTTAAAGTGATGCTTGATGTTATTGTTGCTTATCTCAAAGATAACGGTGTTGACTCAAGAGATGCTGCTCAAGAACTTATTAACTCTGATTATGCTCTTGAACTTGGAGAAAACCTTCAAATTCAATCATATGAAATAGTTGAAGGTGCTGTTGTTGGCTGCTATGTTCATTCAAATGCTAAACTTGCTGCTGTTGTAGTGTGAAGTGCTGATGAAGATAAGTTAAAGCAAGTTGCAATGCATGTTACTGCTGCTAATCCTGAATATCTCTCTATGGATGATATTTCTGATGAAGTAGTAGAAAAAGAAAAACAGATTCAATTAGAGATCATGAAAAATGATCCAAACATGTGAAGTAAACCAGATGAGGTTCTACTTAAAATTATTGCTGGAAAAATGGGGAAATTTAAAAGTGAAATTTCACTTTTAGAGCAATCATTTGTTATTGATCCTAACAGTAAAGTAAAAGACTTTCTTGGAGGAACTACTCTAAGTTCTTTTAAAAGATATAGTATATAGTTATTAAAATTAATTTTCTGAGAAATACTTACAAATTAAGCCTTGTAAAAAGTAATATACTCAGAAAATTAATTATATAGGCCTATAGTTCAGCGGCTAGAATTCAGGATTCCAAATCCTGCGACCTAGGTTCGATTCCTAGTGGGCCTGCCATTTAAGATTTGAAGGAAAATCTCCATTTTGGAGGTTTTTTTGTTGGCTTAAAGTAGAGGAGAAATTGGGTAAAAAGAGTGTGTGGTCATTCATTTTTTCGTACTCTATTTGTCATCCATAAATTACTTCAAAAGCTATGTTAATTAAGTCAGGTCTTTCCTTTTGCAATGCTAGTTTATCTAGGTGTGTGATGACTTGTTTCGAGTAATATAGAAATTTATCTAAACTTGTTGTAGATACAACCTCATTACTTTTATTTTCTATTTTTGTTTTTTCTACTTTTATAGCCTCTAATTCATCATTCTTTGCTTTTACTAGGATAGGGAAGTCGATAACCTTTCATATATTCTCTATGATGTCTTTTTCTTGTTTCTCTAATGATTTATAACTTTTAGCATAATCTTGCTTTC
>JAJOLH010000023.1 GCA_021129415.1 Candidatus Altimarinota bacterium
TATAAAGTGGTTTCTTTGATTTTTTATATCATACCCCTGCAAGTCGCTTTTTTGAGTGTTCTTTGAATTTTTTTCATGGCTGTGGTCTTGCGTGGGTTATTGAAAATTGTCATAGTTTAATATAAGATTCAAAACTTTCCATGAAATATCTTTTAAGATGTCTATTCTTTTTCTTATTTAATTCTTGCGCTATTCTATCTGCCCATACTGGTTGTTTTTCTACTTTTTTCCATTTATTAATTGTTGCACAAGTAAGTCTTTGTTTCCTAGTATCATTCGAATTCGATCCCTATTACTATAGCAATATTTGACCATAGGAAGGTTTCCTTCTTTTAACCCCAAACTATATCTCAAACTAGAATAATAGATATCTCATCTGCTATTTCGATAATTCACCTATTCGAAAGAAGTACAGGAACTTTATGAAACTTTCCCTCTACGTCTCAAATCACTAATGTTTTTTCTAAATCCATAATACATTTATATATAAATTTATAAAAAGTAAATATATAAATAACTAAAAGCAAAGAAGAAGCAGTTTTTTTGGAGAAAAAGTATGATATTATATAAACATATTTAAATACTAGATCTTGTAATGCTTGAAAAAGAAATAAAAATACTTGAGGTAAATACTGTTGAAATTATTAACAGACTCCTGGACCTTTGAGCAGAAAAAATTTTTGAAGGGAATATCAAAGATGTGTATTTTGATTTTCATGATAACGTCAGTAATAAGAAACAGGAGGCAGAATGCATATATAGACTTCGTCAGAAGTGAGAAAAAAATGTATATACTGTAAAACATAAAAAACAACTAGAAACAGATAATGAGAAAGTAATGGTAAAAGAAGAAGTCGAAACCTGAGTTGCTGACTTTGAGAATTTTTCAAAAATGCTTAAAATGCAATGAATGACCCCAATCCGAAAAAAAGAAAAACATAGAGCCTCGTATGTACTAGGTGATACTGCCTTTGATTTTGATACCTATAATGGTATTCCTACTATATTAGAAATAGAATGACCAAGTTGAGATAAGATTTATAGTTGGATCAAAGAACTGCTACTTCATGAAAAAGAACATTTAGTAGGATGATCGAGAATGCTCTTTGATAAATATAAAGTTCCATATACCTACTGTTAAGAAAAATACACTTAGTTACTAAAAAACAAATATGTTAGAAAAAGAAATAAAGATATTAGAAATCAACAAAGAAGCTGTGGTCGAGAGACTTTTGGAGCTCTGAGCTGAGAAAACATTTGAAGGGTTTGTTCATGATGTATACTACGATTTTCCCGACGATGATGAACATAAGATGGAAGCGAATAATAGACTCTTTAGACTCAGACAAAAAGGAGAAGAGCATATCTACACTATCAAGAGAAAGCGTAAAAAAATTAAGAAAAAAGAAGAAATTAATGCAAAGGATGAGCATGAAACTTCGATTACTAATATTGAAAGTTTTGCGAAAGTACTAGAGAAGTACTGAATGGAGAGAACGAGAGAAAAAAAGAAACATAGGGTTTCTTATAAACTTGATGGCATGGAATTTGATTTTGATCTATATGAATGAATTCCAGAGTTCCTTGAAATAGAGTGACCAGACGGAGAGACTATCCAAAATTGGGTGAAGAAAATAGGTTTAGATTGATTTGAACAAATGCTAGGATGATCAAGGAAGCTATTTAAGCATTATGGAATAGATTATCTCAACTTTGATTAATACATAAAAAATAGTAATACTGAAATTACTTTTTTTTACTCTAGTGATTTTAAACATACATAAAAAGACATATCGTATGATATGTCTTTTTATGTTATACAGTTTTACTTACCTTTTTTAGAGAAGTTTTCTTAAAATGGTGAGAGAGTTGTCTTTCGACAGATTTTGCATGAGAGTTTCTTTTTTGTTTTACGAGTTCCATTCTAATTTTCTTAATTTTTTTCATTGTCTTCTCAAATTTAGTCCATTTCTCTGCGAGACCTGAGTATATAACTCAGAGAGAATATTTACTACACGATCCAGCTTGTTTTACTCCATATCATTTTATGATATCTAGACTTTTGCAGTTGTCAGAGAGAGATTTACTTTCGATGATTACAAGATTATCTAACTTTATATTTTTAGCTTTCTCGTTTCTGAGATCTTTTACTGAAATATTGAAATCTATAGTTAATCTTTCTTCACCAGTTACACTTACGAGCGTGAGTCTATTATATTTTGTTCTCATCGCTGGAGAGATTTCAGGAGCTTTATCACTATAGAGTGATTGAAATACTCATTCGAAGAATCTCTTTTTTCATTTTGTCATTGTTCCATGCTCGCTAGCAGGGAATTGGTATCTAAATTTTTTAGTTACCCCATCTTCTTTTTGTTTGTACTCAAAGAATGCGAGATCCCCAGCGTCAGTATAGTGACGAGTACGAACTTTTGTTCTGCTTGGTACTCTGTTTTGATGTTGATTGTAAAAGAGATAGTCATCTGTATCCATGTATACATTATCATAGAGAAATACTCTTTTGTCTCAGATTTCTAATGCTTTAAAGTCGTTAGAGAGGTCTCCTAGGATTTCTAGGAATTTTTCCTCAGTCATGAGAAATTTTCTATCAATTCTTTTTAGGTAACTCGCTGTAGCGTTGAGCTCTGTAAGACTCATTGCAGAAAAACCAGATAATCTATTTAGTAGTGCAGATCCCATATTTGTATCTTTGTTTTGCTAATAAATATATTTAAATGAATTGAGTTCTTATTTTGAGAACTGCTCTCTCACTTATATAAAAATTATACCACATGAAAAAATATTTGTGAAGGAATGGTGAAGAAAATATATATATAACTCATTGACGAAATAAATATTTTAAGCAGAAGAATAAATCATGTTATCAGGGACTTAGTTTTTCTCAGTGACTACCTTAAGCTTAAGCTTTTCAGTCTTTCAATTATCTAGATTTTTGATATAAAAAGTATCTATAACTTTTGCAGTGAGGAGATCTCACCAAACGTTCACTGCCGTTCGAAACATATCAAGAAGCCTATCAACGGCTAATATTATTCAAATTGCTTCTATAGGGAGTCAGATAGATAAGAATACAGTCGTGAGTATAAGTATTCAAGCTCATGGGATCCCTGCTGCTCATATTGAGGCAAGTATAATCATAATTACTATAGTGAGTTGCTGAGCAAATCAGAGTTCTATTCATACTACTTGTGATATAAATAGGGCAGCTCATGCTTGGTAGAGAGCAGTCCCGTCCATATTAACTGTGGTTCAAATTGGAAAAGTAAACTTTACTACGTCATCTGAAAGTTTTGCGTTTTCACTTGCTACTCTCATAGATACTCACATAGTTGCGCTACTCGATGAAGTTGAAAATGCTACTAATATAGCTTCTCTTACTTTGAAAAAATATTTTCTAGGATTAAATCATCAGATAAAGTATCCTATACTTGGAAGAGTTATAAATGCGTGGATTCATAATCATAGGAGCGACACTCCAACAAATGGTAATAGTTTGATAATACTTTCAACTCCACTGCTAGCAACAACTCATGATACAATTGCAAATACTCAAATCGGAGTAAGTTTAATAACCCAAGAGATAAATGTAAGGATTCAATTATTAAGAGTTTCTGTGAGAGTTTTTAACTGGAGAACCTCTTCGCGTTTTCCATATGATATTAATGCGACTCAGAGTATAATTCACATAGTGACTATTTGCATAGCATTAAGCTCTACAAATGCAACCATAATATTATCTGGTATTATGGAGAGGAGAAATCATGAAAAACTTAATGATTCTAATTTTTCAGGGCTAAAGTTCTCAAAATCAAAGTTCACTCATTTTCATGGTTTAAAGAGATTCATGAGCATGAGAGATGTCGTGATTGCGAGTGTTGTAGTGAGCATATAGTATCCTATAGTTCTCACTCATATATTTCATAGTTTCTTCATATCCCCAAGTCCAAGCACAGCCGTGAGAACAGAAAAGAAGAGGAGAGGGGCAAGAAACGTTTTGAGGAGTTTCATAAACAATACTCCCATCCATGAAATAGAGAGAGTAAACTCTGTGAAATGCATCCCAGATATGATTGCGAGGATGAGCGCGATAATTACTTGAACCTCCAATCTATAGCATAGTTTTTTGATCTTCATTATTATTTGCTTACAAAGAATATTATACTTGTATACGATATTGCCGCGATAAATGCTGATGCTGGGAGAGTTATAATCCATGAGAGAATAATCTGTCTGAGCATTGATTTATCAAGATATTGTTTATTTGTTTTAATAGAATACTTTCTTCTTACTTCTCTGTAAAACCCGATTCAAAATATTCATCCAATTGCGATATGAGTCGAACTAACAGGTAGCCCGAGTCAACTGGCAATGATTACGGTGATTGCTGCTGAGAGTGCTACACAATATGCTCTTACTTGATTGAGTTTTGTGATTTCATTTCATACTGTTTTTATCAGCGTAGAGCCATAAACTCATAGTCCAATAGCCAGACCAAGAGCTCAAATTATCATAATCCAAAGTGGGATTCATGTTTCTCATAGTGATACTCATCAGCTTGTAACACTATCATATATTGCTGCAAACGGCCCGATTGCGTTTGCTACATCATTTGCTCCGTGAGCAAAGGAGAGAAGTGCCGCAGAAAATACAAGAGGAAGATTGAAAAGTCTATTTATAGATTTTTTAGAATTTTTAAATAAATCAGTGTGTTTTTTAAGAATCTTTCTTACAACAATATATGTCAAAATTGCTACTCATAGTCCAAATAATGCTGCTTGTAGCTCTGTCACAGGCACTACCTTTTTGAGTCATTTAAGTAGGAGATATCCAGAAAATGCTCCACCCATGAGAGCCACATATACCGGAACCCACTTTTGAGCAGCATCATGCCGCGACTCTTTATTCATGATACTTGTATCAATACTCCAGAGTAGAAATGCTGCGATTGATCATCCTAGTAGGGGAGAAATAACCCAACTAGCTACAATTTGCATAATCTTTTCCCAGTTAATCACATCAACTCATAGAGCAATTATTCAAGCTCATACAAGTCATCCAATGACTGAGTGAGTAGCACTTACAGGAGACTTTGTATATGTCGCAATATTGATCCAAACTGCAGATCCAAATAGAGTAGCCAACATGATAGATATAAATATAGCAGGATCTGTTACTCCTGATGCATCTATGATTCATCATTTAATAGTGTTTACTACATCTCATCAGGCAATAATCGCTCAACTGGCTTCAAACACTGCAGCAATGATAATTGCTCAACCTATCGTAATAGCTTTTGATCATACTGCTGGTCACATATTGTTGGCAACATCATTTGCACCGATATTGATGGCAAGGTAAAAAGCGAGCATAGCAGCTATCACAAGTGGCAATGCTACTGTTGATCCTCATCCACTAAAAAATATCACACACATGGTGATGATAAAGAGGAATATTACTGGTAGAAGTAATTTTCATAGAGTTGTTTGCATTTGGATATTATCCAAAAATTGTTCTATTTTTTGAGTCATAAAGTTCGTTATATATAAAGTATGTATTAAGAGTAGCATAGTATTCCTATGAGCACAAAAAAAAGAGCTTGATTTTATCGCTCTTTAGTGAAAGTAAATTAACTTTATAGTTATATATTATGATTTATTTTTTTTATTGTAAATAATTGTATTGTTGCAGAATCAAGGTTACATTTTATTGATGGAAAATCCATCGAGAAATACTTAATTATTTCTCTCGATTTAGCT
>JAJOLH010000018.1 GCA_021129415.1 Candidatus Altimarinota bacterium
TCCAGTCTCCGTAAATACGCTTGATAGTAGGATTTCCGTATTTTGTGATTTCTTCAATCATTTCACTGATATAGGCTGATGGAATATTATCTCCATCTATGAGTACTGCGATATTGAGATTGTTGTCCATGTGTATATGTAATTAAGATATATTATGTGCTTATTACCTTTAATTGTAGTAAAAAAATGGTACAATGCTACTTAATATATATTAAGATATTTAGCTGCATGTCCATCTGGCAAACACAATCCTGGCAAGATATGCTCATCGCAAGCTGACAAAGTGAGGAGTATTTTATGATAGAGAGAAATGTTATGAGTCCGGACTCATCCGAATCCGGACTCGAGAACTCACCTATTTTCGTAGAAAAACGAAGAGTTTCACTATGAGAATATGGCTTATTTGTTATAGGGTTTGAGTGAGAATTAGGTATAGATACTCAGGAGAGCTTAGAAGCATTATGTAAAGAAGAGAATTGCTTATTTATCCAAGTAGAAACTATAGATTATTCAGGTGAAAAGGCAGAAAACAGTTGCATGAAATCTGGGTATTATAAGAAATTTATTCCACCATACACAGCGCTTATTGATCTCACGCAAAGTGAGGACGATATTCTAAAAGCCATGAAGCCAAAGGGGAGATACAACATCAAAGTAGCAAGAAAGAAATGAGTCGTAGTTGAGCAGGTAGATACGCACATCTGAAACATCACAAAGTTTCACAAGCTCATGAGTGAGACGACTCAGAGAGACGCTTTTGCAGGAAATACGCTGGAGTATTATAAAGTATTTTTAGAGTCATTAGACAATGCGCAACTATTTTTTGGGCATCATGATGAGGAGTTAATTGCTGCATGAATATTTACTGTAGAGTGAAATGTGATGACCTACTATTATGGAGCATCGAGTAGTAATAAAAGAAATCTCATGGCTCCATATCTCCTGCAATGGGCAGCTATAGAGCATGCGAAGAAGAGAGGATTAGAAGTATATGACTTTTTAGGTGTAGCCTGAGATGATGAGAAAAACTCATCACTTGCTGGAGTGACCAGTTTTAAGATGAAACTTTCTCCTAAAAAATATCTTGTATCACAAAGTTATATATATGTAAATAAAAAAAACAAATATCAAATAATAAAGATACTGAGAAAATTGAAAAAATAGAGCTTTCTCTCATACTGTTATGAGTGTATCGTTATTAATGTATGTAAAACATTTTATTTTTTTATTTTTATGTTATGAAGAATATTTTTACTATTATTGCCCTAGGTCTTACACTATTATTTGTATGACAAGTGAATGCTATTCCTGAGACAAGTATGTGCACGATGGAGTATGCTCCAGTCTGTGGAGAACCATTGGTAACGTGTCCTGAATGAGCTCTCTGTCAGAGGGCTTTGCCACAAACATATTCAAATAAATGTATGCTTACAGCAGAAAACGCAAGATATCTTCATGCAGGTGAATGTGAAGGAGAATGAAAAGATTATAATATAAAAGATGATGAACCTGAGTTACCAGAAGCAACGGATACGAGATACTATGTATGAAATAGTAAGATGTGCACAATAATAAAGTACAGCTGTGAAGAAAACTGGGATTATTATTATGATGATATTTGATGTGGATGTGAAAAAGAAGAAACTATTTCTGTAGAGATGAGAGATACAGTAGATAACTTGTTAGAAAAATTTATACAAAAATTAGAAAATAAAAATTATTCTGATAAGGAAATAAGGGATGTAATGATAACGATATCTCTTCGTTTAGAACGTATGAAAGAATTAAAACCACAATATAAAGACCTTATCGTGTACACTCTTTCTAAAATAAAGTCATATAAATAAAATAATGTAATATATATTTAGTGATTTCATTTCTATGGTTATAATATATGCATATATTTATTAATAATAATTTTTATGAAAAAAATACTAGCAACAGCAATGTTATTTGTAGTGACTGCAGTTGGAGTTTTCGCTGAAAGCAAAAATGGGTACGTAGAAAGATATAAAGATGTGGAATATTATGATTTTGATTTTAATGTAGAGATATCTGAGCAAGGAGTTGCAAAAGCAAGCTGGAATTCATACCCGAAGGGGAAAGGTTTTATGTATTATAAACTCATGTACTCTACAAAATATGCAAATCCAGTATATCCAGATCTTGGAGCAAAATATGTTGGAGTAAACATCACAGATCTAGGGAATAGTTTCCACCTCGAATCATGAGATACACATTATTTTAGACTCTGTACTATTACAGATGAAGATTATGGTGTAAAAGGAAGGTATTGTTCATCAACGCGAAAAGAAGAAGTAGAATCAAATGGGAAAACATATGAAAAAAAAGAAAATTCTTATGTCAGTAGTAACTCGAATATTTCAAGTGAATTGCAAAATAAAGTAGAAGAGAGAATAACATCTTTTATTCAGAGTCTTAAAGATAAAGGATATTCAGATGATAAGATAGTTACGGTTATTGATAGTGTTCTCACAAGACTTGAAAAATATAAAGAAGATACAAGATATACGGCAATAGTTACGTATATGCAAAAATTATTAGAGGAATATAGAAGCGAATATAAAGATGAACTTGATATATTTGATGATATTTTTGGAGAATATTAAAAAATGAGAGTTTATTAAGAAAAATATAAAAAAGCAGTGATTTACGTTTTGTAAATCACTGCTTTTTTATATAATAGAAGCCAAAATTGCTTTGTAAAAAAATATTTAAATATGTGGAAAATAATAGCGCTCTTGTCATTCACAACGGTAGGACTTATATGAGGGTATGGATTTGTATCATGATGAAACCTAGTTTTTAATCCAGAAGTCCGCTTTGCTGCGAGTGTTTCGAGGGATATATATTTAGATTCTCAGGATTTAAATACTACGGTTTTGGTATACCAATCAAATGTAAACCTAGAAACAGCAAGTATCACTTCACTTTGTGATATTACTTCTAGTTTCATTACGCAGTCAAAATGACTGTATTTTTTCAGTGTAGATTATACGAATGACCCATCATGTGATAATGGAAATATAGTATTAAGTATCTGAGAAGATACGTACGCAAATACTATATACTCCCTCAATCTTATTAATGATGTAGATATGTATAGTATCTACATAGACTTTAGTAGTGATAAACTGCGAGAATACCAAAAAGAAATAGACTCTGAGATAAAACAATACTCCATTTATAAAAATTATGATGGGTCGCAGATAATAAAATACTATCAATTATTTGTTGGGCAGAAAAAATATGAAAATGCTGTATATAAAAACAATATTATCAATTCGATATTATCTGCAAGAGAGGAGAGATATATTTCTCCAGTAGCATGACGAGAGGTACCTGAGCATGCGAATAGAGTCCCAAATGCCGGAAGGCCTTACAGGGAAAACTATACTGATGGGATTCACCACTGATGGGATATATACACAGATTTAAATGAAGAAGTAATTGCTCTGGATGATGCAATCGTAGTGAGAGTGGTTGATTGATTCCAAAATAGCGATTTTTCGAGAATAGTTTATGGAAATGATCTTTCTCTAGAACAAGAACTAAAAAATCTAGATATCCTCAGAGGGAACCAAGTATGGATTAAAACTATGAAAGGAGAGGTAGTATTTTACTCACATTTAAGTTTTATAGAGGGTGACCTAGAAGAGGGGGAAATGGTTAAAAAGTGAGATTTACTCGGTAAAGTATGAATAAGCTGAGTTCCTGAAGAGTGATATGACGACTACCATCTCCACTTTGCTATAATGGAAAATCCATATAATTTCCTAAGAGCAGGGACATATGACTTTTGAGACTATATGGCCTGGGATTGGCTGACTCGAGGAGAACACTATCATGAAGTTATAGAAAGCCAAAAGACTATTTTTGAGTAAAAATGTATGAGTGAAATAGTAAAAAATAAAAAAGCATACTTCGATTACGAAATCCTGGAAAGCCAGGAGGCTGGAATCGAGCTTTTAGGTCATGAGATGAAATCAGTGAGAGCAAAACATGTAAATTTAAAATGATCCTATATTTCAGCCCAAAACTGAGAGTTATGGCTTAAGCAGATGCATATATGAGTCTGGAAATCACTTTCAAATAGAGATAGCGTAGAAGTAGAAAGACCAAGAAAGATATTTCTCCCAAAAAAGAAAATTATATACTACGGCTCCAAACTCAAAGAAGGTGGATACACGCTCCTAGCACTCGAACTATACTTGAAATGAAGTCTTGTGAAGGTGAGAGTATGACTCGCAAAGTGAAAAAAATCCTACCAGAAAAAACAAACTCTCAAAGAGAGGACTATTGATAGAGAAGCAAGTAAAATGCTGAAAAGAAATTATTAAACTTAAACATTTGTTATGATTGATATAAAGCACTTAGCTCAAAACGTTGAGCGATACGCAAAAGAATTAGAAATCCGTGGAGGAAATCCAGAATATGCAATACAAGCAAAGGATATTTATGATACATGGAAATCTCAGAAAATAACTTTGGATGAATTACTACAGAAAAAGAACGATTTTAATAAAACTATATCAAGTCTTTCAGTAGAAGAGAAGCAAGTAGGACTCTCTGAGATGAAGGTGATAAGTGATGAGGTAAAACAAAAAGAGTCTGACTTTAAGAATACCTCAGAACTATTAACAAAGGCTATTTCAAAGATACCAAACCTTAGTTATGATGAAATACCGGTTTGAAAGAATGATTTAGATAATCCTGTAGTGCAGAGTTGGGGCAAAAAACCAGAATTTGATTTTGAGGCAAAGCCATACTATGAGCTTGATGTATATAAAAAATATGTAGACCAAAAAACAGGTGCTGAGCTTATGTGAGCAAGAGGATATTTCATGAGAGGAGAGATGGCTAAATTTCAAAAAGTACTCTTCAATTGGGTAGAACAAATTATTTGGGACAATGGTTTTGAGCCAATGTATGTCCCACTTATGCTCAATGAAAAGACCATGACAGATATCGGAAATCTACCAGATTTTGATGGTCAACTCTATGAAGTTGCTATCAATGAGGATACAAAGTATTACCTCATACCATCTTCAGAGCAAGCGCTCATGTGATATTATGCTAAAAAACATGTCTGAGACCTTAAAGAACCGATTCTAGTTATGGCAAATACAACATGTTTTAGAAAAGAATCAGGATCATACGGTAAGGATCAACAAGGAATTCTTAGAGTACATCAGTTTGAAAAAATAGAAATTGATGCTCTTTGTAGGCCAGAAGATAATGAAAAGGTATTTGCGCTTAATGCAAAGATGAATGAAGATATATATTCTAAGTTATGATTACACTTTAGAGCTGTAGAAGTATGTAGTGGTGATTTACCAGCAAAACATCATAAACAAATAGATTATGAAGCATGGTTTCCAGGAGAATGAAAATTTCGAGAAGTATGTTCAAATGGAGCAGCATCAGACTACCAAACTCGAGGATTAAAGACTACTTATGATATAGATGGTCAAAGAGAGTTTGCTTGGTCACTTAACTGTACTGCAGTTACTTTCCGAACAGGTTTAGCTATCATGGAACAGTTTCAAACAAAAGACTGAAAAGTAGCAATTCCAGAGGTTCTACAACCATTTATGGGTGGAAAAACACATTTAGGGTAAAAAAAGAGCATTTGCAAGCAATAAAAA
>JAJOLH010000067.1 GCA_021129415.1 Candidatus Altimarinota bacterium
GCTTGAAAGAGAAGATGATATGATCAAAGATATCAAAAGAGAAATAAAAGATGAAATAAGAAGACTTAAGAAATATTCGTGATCATATTATCGTGATCTTATAGACCAGCTTGAGGACAATTATGATGATCTCGAGGACAGGGAGGGAGATGTGCATGAAATGATTAATGATCTCGAAGATGAAATAAGAAAAGTAAAAGAATATAAATGAAGATGAAATAACTACTATTATAATAGAAGCCAATATGATTCTTGGTGAAATCTATATAGTGATAATAGATATAATTACTACTCAAGTTTTAATAATAGAGCATATTATAAATATGATGCTGATCAACAAAAATTTATCCCTCATTGGGTAAATCCAGATTTGAAACCACAGAAAGAAGGTTATATCTACATTCGATAACCATGAAAAATATCCCTGAAATACTCAGGGATATTTTTGTGTTTCTAGTAAAATCATATATAGTTTTTCTATTACTATTAGATTGTCCTTATGCAATACATTATCGCAATATTTATACTAACTATATGTCTACCACTTGCAATCGCAGGAATATCAATGGCTCCATGGGTCCCAACTCGCAAGCAAGATATTGAGAGGCTTTTAAATATTCTAGAGTTAAAAAAAGGAGATAATTTTCTAGAAATATGATGCGGTGATGCGAGAGTTTCTAAAGCAGTTGCATCAAAGTTTAATGATTCAATTGTAATGGGAATAGAGTTAGCATTTCCCATGTATATAGCAGCTAAAATAAGAAATATTAATTGACCAGAAAATCTGAGAATAAAACTAGCAAATGCTTTTAAACAAGATTTTTGAAAATATGATGTTATATATGTTTACGGTATGCCAGATAAAATGTGAGCTAAAATTATTCCTAAGTTTCTAACTGAAGCAAAACAGGGAGCAAAACTTTATTCGTATGTATTTTCTATCCCAGAAGAATATAATCAGGGAGTTATTTCTCACTGAGGAGAAAATGAAGCAAAAATACATGTCTTAGAAAAAAAATAATGTGGATTATTCGCTTTCATCTCCTGCAAACTAAGCATTACAATAAAATTGTAAGAACATGTAAAAGACATGGCTTTTTCCCACGTAAAATTGCCCCTACAGTCTTTGCAAAAGCTTGCCTGCTACATTGTACTCAAAAGACGTCATGGAGAGCTCTAGGGAGAGAATTTCATGTTGATCATATCTTACTCTATAGATTCTATACCTCCGCGAGTAAAACTGAGCTATTAGAAGAAATACTTCACATCTTTTTAGAGTCACGTATTGCGCTTAATATAGGGGAAGCGAAACAAGTTAACATCTCTCAGTTAGACAACAGTAGCGAGATTTATGATTTGACCATGCAGCAGTTACCAAGTATTCTTCCACACATGTAATTATTAAAAATAAAAATATGTGCGGAATATTTGCGTATGCAGGAGATAATGATTGTAGAGAGAGGCTCATTAATGGACTCAAAGTACTGGAGTATAGAGGCTATGATAGTGCAGGACTTGTTGCTATGGATAAGAACGGCAAAGTATTCCTAGAAAAAGCTGTAGGACGAGTTTCTGCTCTAGCAAATGAAGTAGACTCAAGAAAAGAAGATTCATGAACATACAATACAGGGATTGCACATACTCGCTGGGCAACTCATGGTTGAGTAACCAATGAAAATACTCACCCACATATTTCAAGTAATGATAGATTTTATATCGTACATAACGGTATTATTGAAAACTACAAAGAGCTTAAATCAGGGCTTGAAAAAGATCATAATTTTTATTCACAAACAGATACTGAGGTTGTTGCAAAACTTATAGAATCACTCTACGATGATAATCTCAAAACTACTATGGAGCAGGTTGCGAAAAAACTCGTTGGAGCTTATTCTCTTGCTGTCATTGATACTCAAAACCCATGAACTATAGTTTGAATTAAACTATGAAGTCCTCTTATAGTTGGGAGCGCGGAGGATGGAATTTATATTTCTTCCGACGTGAATGCTCTTGCGAGTCTTGCTCAAAGTTACACTATTCTCGAAGACCACGAAATGGTAGTTATAGAGGATAAAAAATATTCTATCTATATGGCAGGAGAGCAAATAGAACGAGCGAGCGAAACTATAGACGAAGCTCAAAAAATAGATGAACTTGGCAACTTTACTAGCTATACAGAAAAAGAGATCTTTGATATCCCAGCAGTACTCAAAAATGCATGGTCAGGAAGAATAAATTTTGACGAAAAGACTATCCAAAATGAGACTCTCGATGCCCTATGAGATCTTGATGTAGAAAGAATTTGTATAATCTCTTCTGGATCAAGCTATTATGCGTGAGATATGGGATGTTACTTTTTTAGAAAGTTCTCAGGGATATCATCACAAACTATTATTTCAAGTGAGTTTCTTGCAGATACATTTATCCCAGATTCTAAGACGCTTTATATATTTTTGAGCCAATCAGGAGAGACTGCGGATGTGCGAGAGTCTATGAAAATAGTAAAAGCAAAGTGATGTATGACTTTTGGAATCGTAAATGTTGTTGGTTCGACTATTGCTCGCATGGCTGACATGTGACTATACTCTCACGCTGGAGTCGAGGTTGGGGTTGCAAGTACTAAAAATGTAATTGCTCAAGTAGGAGTACTCCTACTTATGGCTATGAGTCTCGGATCAAAAAGAGATATGCAGATATCTGATGTGAGAGACATGATATCTGAGCTCTCAGAGATTCCAGATAAAATCTCAGAAACTCTCATGCAAGGTCCACATATCAAAAAACTCGCAATAAAATATTCAAAATACGATCATATGTTTGTGCTTGGGAGGAATTATTTCTACCCAGTAGCAGGTGAGGCTAGTCTTAAGTGTAAAGAGTTGTCATATATCCACTGTGAAGCATATTCAGCAGGGGAACTCAAACATGGACCACTCGCGCTTGTGAGTCCAGAGTTTCCTACAATGGTCTTTAATCCAATGGGAAAGTTTTACGGAAAAACAATTTCAAACGTGCAAGAAGTCGCTGCCAGAGAAGGATTAATCCTCTGATTTATCTCTAAAAATGATACACATAAAGAACTCTACAGTGATGCTATAGAACTCCCAGAAACATCAGAATTATTATCAGTGTTTACTTGATTGGTATCAAGTTACTTATTTGCTCTTTATCTAGCAGAGGCACTTGATAGGGATGTAGATAAACCTAGAAATCTCGCAAAGTCAGTAACAGTTGAGTAAATAGTAAACAATTATATAATCTTTCTAGAAATAGAGGGACTATTTTTTGCAAAAATGTATAATTCGGTGTATACTATATATAGTTTACTGTAAACACTTTACTGTAAACACTTTACAGTAAAAATATGAATTACAAATTTACATCACTCAAACAAGTACTTGATCTTTTTGAAACAGGGGAGGTACTTTCAGCGTGAAATGTTTCAGAAATACTTTGAAAAAGCAGGGTTATTGCTCATAAATACTTGAAGGCTCTTACACAGGAATGAAAGATTATTAAGCAATGAAAAGCTCCACATACGACATATAAAATAGCTTGATGAAAACATAGTATTGAGACAGTGAATATACCTATATTGTGATATGCTCATATTGATTCGATTTCATTTCTTGAACATAAGCTTATAGATGATATATTTTTTAAGTTCTCTCCAAAATGAGATATACTTAGATGAATAGAATGAATGCAAAAGTGGTGTAATGAAAGGGAGTTGATGTTTGAAGAAACTTTGAAACAGTACATTCAGATCCATGAATATATAGAATCGCGACAAGATACATGTTGAATGCTCCATGCAGAAGAGGCTTTCGGGAAACATTTTAAGGAAAATTTTCTTACAGAAGTGTTTTATGCTGACCAATACATATATGCACAATTTGGCAGATGAAAACTTGCGGAATTAGCATTTTACGCAAAACAATCTCAAAGTTCTAAACTCATTAAGGAAACAATCTCTGAAATACTTCCGAAATTAAAATGCTTAATTTTTTCGGAACGCTTTGATGCTATAGCGATGACTCCATGGAGTATAAAGCGTGAAAATCAAATACTTAATGCAGTGAAAAAGGAACTTTGAAAACTGAATATTCCATTCATTAATGTCATAAAATATTCTAAAAGTTGAATCTTTATCCCTCAAAAATCTCTTAAAAAATCTGAGGATAGAATAGAAAATGCAAAAAACACTATTTTTGTAGATGATAAAGATGCTAAAAATTATAAAAAAGTACTCCTCATAGACGACTTTGTAGGTTCGGGGGCAACGCTCAATGAAACAGCAAAAAAACTTAAAGAGGAGGGAGTGCAAGAAGTACACGGCTTTGCATTTGTAGGGAATACAAATCTAAGTTATGAAGTGATTAATGAAATATAAAAAAACATGATAAAATATTTATTATTCATCTGAATTTTTGCAGTTTCTATCATGTGAAACACATTTTTTATGCTACAAAAAGTTCAGAACGATGTAGAGGACGCAGGTATGCGTTCCGAAATGAAATATGAAGAATCTAAGGTATATTTTACACAAAAACTATTCTCTGAGGATTTTAAGCTCAAGGATTATTCTGCTACTAAATTTACTCTAGAGGAAAAGGGGAAAGAAATCATCAAAAATGCGAGAGAATTTCACTCATCTCCAGCAATTATAAAAGGAGAAGCCTATAATGAATATGTGTGTGCAGGGTATATATTTGGGCTCTCAAAGATTCTTTGGGATGCATCTGCTCCGTATCTCATCGGAATGATGGAACAAAATACAAAAACAGTAGCTGATGCGTGGCAGCTTCCGTATTCGTATGAATATGTAGGTGGGAAAATACTAGCAGATTTTACTTGAGATTTTTCTCTTGATGACAAAGATTATTGGTCAAAAATAGATATTTCTAAATTAAAAGATTTTTTTGATATAGCATTTTCAGAAGAATCTTTATTATGAGATATAGGGTTTTTATATAAACATACTGAATTCCTCGAAGACTTAAAATCATATCAAAATTCAAACTCACATATTGCTAAAAATATTTGAATATCAAAGTTTAGTAGAAAAATCTCAAGTCCAGGGGACAAGACGCAGAAGGAAATATTTTCCAACGCGCTTAGCTGTGAAACAGAAGTGTTTTGAAAGATGAAATTTCTACTGCAAAACTATGAAATACATCTAGATGATCAGAGAATAGTGTTTTTTGAAGATGAATTCTACGATTTACTAGAAGGGAATGTTTTATGAGAGAAGGTAGTGTTCAAAGATATGTCAGAGATTACATTTAGAGATGTGACACTCATGCATTTTTTCGAGTGAGCGCATGTAGAAAGTCTTTTTGAAATGAGTTGCAGATGAGAGTTTTTCCCTATAAATATTATGCAAGTAAATCCTAGATTTATTGAAAAGATGTAGTTGCTTGACATTTAAGCCATCCATCTGGATGGCTTTCTGTGTCACTAGAGGAGAAAAAAGAA
>JAJOLH010000055.1 GCA_021129415.1 Candidatus Altimarinota bacterium
TTTACGATTATAACTTCTAAGAGATTCTGAGTTTTAAAGTATGTTTTAATCTCATCAAGAGGGTTATAAGTCTTAAGAAATATATCTTGAAACTCTGAGAGGAGGTAAAATTTTGGATTTACGAAAAATATTTTTTTCCTGAGTTCTGTCTTTGACTTTAATACTCATAGTGCCTCTAGATTATCAAGCTCTCGTTTGATAGAGTTTATTTGTTCATCAAGGTCTCTAGCCAGTCCTCTCATATGAAAACCCTCATTCTTTCCCGCATAAAAATCTAGAAAAAATTTCTCTAAAATTTTTGCTCTAGACTTTGATCAGAATATTTTTGAGAGATCCATTTTCATGATGCTGGTGTTCTAAAAAATTGTATATATGTAATATAGGAGTTTTCTAGGGTTTAGCAAGAAAAATTAGAATCCTTGTTTTTTGAGGAAGTATTCTAAATCGTTATAAGATATTTTTCCAGGAAGGAAATGATAGTGTATATGCTCGAGACTTCTATTTTGTAAGGATTCTCTCATAAATGTAAAATAAGAACCTCATGCATAAAAGTCATATACAAATTTTTCTACAGTAGGGTATTCAATCATCTCTTCATTATTTAATTCATATGCCATTTTTACATGCCTTTTAGGAATAGCCATAAGTTGATTCTCCAATCAAAGTACAGGAAATTTATTATGGCAGATGAACCAATATTTTCCTTCCCAGATAATATACTCTTTTGCTTCTCATGATTGTTGTTCGCAAAATGAACATTTTTCTGCTCACTGATCTTCTGGTTGAGTTAGTTCCCATTCTTCTCGAGAGTGAAATTTCATAAATATATATAATAAAAATTATTGCGATAGCTTGCTTTTCTCATATTATAGAGGAAGATATTTATTTTAGAAATTTTTTATGCAGTTACAGAATTATTTGAAAGAAAGAGGGTACTTATACCAACACTCACACGAGGCTATTTTTGAAAAACTTGATAAAGGATGAGTAGGTTTTTATTGTTGATTTGACCCTACTGCTGATTCACTTCATATGGGGAACTTCATAGGTTTCATGACTGCTGTTCAACTCATGCTACGTGGGAATAAGTACTACGCTCTTGTATGAGGAGCTACTGGAATGGTATGAGATCCAGGAGGGAAAGATGCAGAGAGGACGTTTCTTGATGAAGAAACACTTACTTATAATGTATGAGCTATTAAAAATCAATTTGAGACGATACTAGCAAGACTCGCTCAAACAACAGGAAAAGAACTAAACTTTGAAATAGTAAATAATTTAGACTTTTATAAGTGAGTTGGATATCTAGATTTTCTCAGAGAGGTTGGAAAATACCATACTGTAAATCAAATGATTGCAAAGGATACTGTTAAAAAGCGCATCGAAGATCCAACAAAGTCGATCTCTTATACAGAGTTTTCATATATGTTACTACAAGGATTTGATTACTATTGTCTTAATAGGGATCATGGAGTAGAGCTCCAAGTATGATGACAAGATCAATGGGGAAATCTCGTAACAGGGATAGAGCTTATTCGTAAAAAAACAGAAGCTGAAACTTATACTTTCACGTGGCCTCTTATCACTGACGCGACAGGACGAAAGTTTGGAAAATCTGAGTGAAACGCTTTATTTCTAGATAGAAATAAAACATCACCATATGATCTGTATCAGTACTTTATGAATGCTCATGATGATGATATCGAGAGGTATTTAAAACTTCTCACGCTTTTGGAGTTAAACGATATTGACGACATAGTCTCTGAGCATAAATTATCTCCAGAGCTCAGAGTGTGACAAAAGAAACTCGCATACGAAGTTGTAAATATAATTCATGGAGAAAGTGATGCTGAGAGTTGCCAAAAAATAACTGAATTTTTATTTTGATCAGGAGACAAAATAGAATTACTAAAAGGTTTAAATGAGGATGAATTCCAAATATTTTTTACTGAAATAGGGTGAATAGAGTACAGTGATCAAAACCTCTTTGGTATGTTTATAGAATCTGAATTAGAACAGTCAGGATGAACGGCTCGGCAAACTCTCTCAGGTGGAGCTATGTTTATCAATGAAGTAAAAATAGAGGATGGACACTACGATTTTTCAGGAGACTTTATAAATGGCAGTTTCTTGCTCCTGAGGAAATGAAAGAAAAACTTTAGAATAGTTAAGAAATAATAAAAAAGCTCTGCGATCGCAGAGCTTTTTTTAGATTCATTATTTTTCTTCGAATATTTCAATTTCTACTTCATCTGAGATTGAATTTTTATTTGCAAAGTCTGCTCTGAGAGTAACGGTAAAATTACCTGTCTTGTCATAACTATGACTTGGATTTGCGTCAGTAGATATGTTTCCATCACCAAAATCCCAGAAGTACTCTACTATCTGTCCAGCACTACCAGCAGATGAAAAATCAATTCACTGTCCGATGGGGGCTTTTTTAAGACTTGTAGAAATTTGTACCTCTTGAGGAGCAGGGAGGAGGATTAATTTTTTACTCATTGAATATGTTTTTCAAGTCTTCCCAATTACAGTAAGGGAAACAGTATAATCACCAGCTTCTACATATTTATGTCCTTGGTTAATTGAATCACGTTCTTCGGATACACCATCTCCATAATCGTAGATAAATTTAATGATATCATCATTTTTGATAAACGATTTACTTGCATCAAAACGTACAGTTACAGGAGCGTAGTTACTGTCATATTCTAATTGTAGATCAAGAATGGCTTCTTTTTTAATTCATTCAACAAATATATATTCTTTAAGTTGGATTATATTTTCATTATCCTTACGGTGTTCAAATACATAATTTGCGACGAGTATGTGATTTCACTCTGTAGGGACCTCAAAATTATAATTTTTCCCAGTACTATCTATATCTCAATCATCTCAGATATCCCAAGAGACTTCTCGCAATGAATATATATTGTTTTTTGGTCTTACATATCGAGCGTCTATTTGTAGAACGGTTGGTATACCTAGACCATCTAAATAATACTCATGAGCTTTACTCTCATAACGCACATCCTCAATTTCATTTCAGTTATTATCACTGATAACGAGAGGAGAGACAAGCTCTACCTGTTTTTGTATAACAATAGTTTTCTTAAGTGCTTGAGTTTTTCCAAGCGAGTCTGTGAGAAGTACTTCTATTTCTTGTTCTCCGTAGTTTTCAAACTGATGTTCAACTATAGGAGCTGTATCTGTATTTCATAGTTCAGCAGTTTTACCGTAGGTTTTATTTTCGATTTTCCACTCATAACTTTCTATAAAACCATTTGCAAATCATGTGGCAGGGTTATCTACTGTAAATGTGAATAATAGCTCTTCATCTATAGATTGCTCATAGCTTATTTCTCAAGATATGTCAGAAACACCATCTGGAGATATAACTATTACTTTATCTATTTTAGCATCTACAGTAGAACCGTTTATGATTGCGAGACCAACAAAGATTTCTTCAAAGAATATTTTACCAGGAACAAAATCATACCCATCATCGATTCTTGTCCACTCAGGATATGTTGGATTCGGGTTAGATTCTGTTTCTGCTTGGAGAAAATACCACTCTACCTTTCCTAGGCTTTTTAAATCATTGGCATCAAAGGAGAGTTTTTTTCCTCAGTTACTTGTGAGTGTTTCCTGCACGCTGACGCTATGAGAAATACTTATTGCTGGAATGTTTGAGAGTACTTGTTGTACTTCTTCTCCCTCTATATCTGTTCAGATAGATGTTACAGATATTTCATAGTTACCTTTATCTGAGAATACTTTTGTGATATTTGGAGAAAATGTCTCAACAGTCTCATCACCAAAATCCCATATATATTTTGTGATATTTAGCCCTTTCTTTCCTTGGTTAGTTTGAAAATTTGTAAGGTCAAATTTTAATGAGACTGGTCATATGAGATTTTCAGTCTGAGTGAGGAGAGCCTGATTTTCATCAAAATTCTGACTAATAAGTAGGTCATTATCAAATATCTTGAGATCACCATAAGCTTGTTCTTGCCAATTTGGAAGATTTTTTATTTTACCATCTATTACCATCCAAGCGCTTCAAACTCAAAATGTGAGAAGTAATAGTACTCCAGAGAGTAGACCATAGGTAACTTTTTTTCGTTTATAGACTTTTTTTGTTAGTAAAAATTTGAATAGTCCCCATGAAAGGGCAGCTGTTGATATAAATAAGAGAATCGAGAATATGAGAGTAACCACTTGAGATATAAATGTATTTATATCATTTAAGTTAATCCCGAGGCTTGCAAAGAATTTTACATCCTCAATCGTCTTTGCATTAAGTACAATAAATGCAATAAACGCTCCTCATAGCACGAGGGAGATAAATAGTATAGCTCACAGAAAACCAAATATCATTCAAAGTGAAGTTTTCTTTACTTGTTTTTTACCTTTAACACTCATGTCTTCTTTTACTTTGAGCCAGATTTTTTCCCCATTTTGTCCTGGGGCAGTTTTAGCTGCGAGTTTAAACGTCTTTGCTCATACTTTTAGGGACCCTTGACCCTCTTGAGTAGATCCAGTGTCTTCTAAAATAAGCTTAGCAGTTTGTTTGAGTTTAAATAGTATACTTGTGTATACAGGAAATTTAATATAACGTACATCTCTATCTATATTATCTTGCTTGAAAGTAATTTTTACTTGAGCATCTTCTGGTTCTACAATAACATAGTCATAGGATTTTTCATCTATGAGGGTAATGATGTTATCGAGGCTTGCGATATTTATATCAATAAGTTTTTTTTCTGGAGCTTTTTCTTCTGGGATCAGATTGTCTGTATCTGCAGAGTCTTCAGAAGTATCTTCTTCTATAGCTTTTACAGGATTCTGCTGCATCTCTGTATTTGCTTTGATTTCGGTAATTTCTTCGATAGGAGTAGGTGGAGTCTCATTCTTGGTTACGTTTTTATTTTCACCTTCTTTTTCCTCTACTGGCTGTTTAGTAGCTATTTTGTTTTCAGGCTTTACTTCTACAGTATTTAAAATATCCTCAGATGATTTATTATCCTCTGGAGCTTTTACGCTTGGAGCTTCTTTAGCTGTAGTATTATTAGGAGTATCACTTGAGTTGATATCCAAATTAAGCTTTGATGGGTCAAATGGTGCAGACATGTATTTTTGTTTGAGTAATAATCTCTACTATATTAGCATATTTTCAGGAAAAATCATAGAAAACAGCTTGACTAAGGCTATAAGAGTAGAAAAATAAACTTGTTACAATTG
>JAJOLH010000072.1 GCA_021129415.1 Candidatus Altimarinota bacterium
CACCTCTCTAATAGCAAAAAATGCTGTGAATAAGACAAGAGTCCTTCATCATACTAAAGAAAAGAATTTTCTAAAAAATATAATAAGTTCAGGAAGGTTATCTTTAACATTTCATAAGTCTTGAGGAATAAATAAGAGAGCCTGAGAGCTATAATCAAAGTCTGATGGAAGAATCATGTTCTCAAAATCATGGAGGTTCAGAACTTCATTGATATATGCGAAATTATCATCCATCTGGAGAGTAGCGCTTGTTAGTACTACACTCTCAAGCTCTTTCCAGAGGTGCTTATCCAAGAAGTCTCCAGGTTTTAGTACCGTAGTATGAAGCTGAGTTCCTCTATTTTCATCATGAGACAAATAATAAATATTCTTCTCGCTATCCATATCTACAAACACGCTTAGAAGTATTTGTCTTACGTATAATAATTCTTGCACTTCTGAAGAAAATTTCACACTTTCTTTCTCAGGAAGAGATGCGAGTTCCTGCCTAAGTGATTCTAAAAGATCTGATATTTTCTTAGCGAGAAGGCCACTATTAGTATTGTCCTCAAAAAAACTATTTTTAAGAAGCGTTGTCTTATATTTAGCATCGAGCTTGAATTCTGAAAATATTACTCACTCTAAAATCGAGAATAGCTCAGCACTATCAAACAGGACTTGTTGCTTCTTAAGTCCTAGCTCACTCCCTTCTATTTTATATTTCAATATTTTTCTCTCTATCTTTATAAGGAGCTTTTGAACTCCATCGAATGAAACAGTCTTCTTTAGTGAACCAGTAACTATATCTTCGAGAGAATGAGCCTCATCCAGTATGAGATTTTTAACTCATCAAAGCAATGAACCCTCTGAAACAATATCTTGAAATAAAATATGATTATTAGTGATAATAATATTCGATGCTCTCGCTCTTTTTCTAGCACGCAATGCAAATTCTTGATCTTTGTATATATTCCCTTCATCAAATATGAAACTATTTCACGCGTGGATCTCTGAGAGAAAACTATACTCCTCCCCATAAAAATTTAACTCATCAAGCTCTCAAAGTTCACTACGCATACTCCAAAAAAATATTTTCAGTATAAATGAAGTAGCTCCCGGTCCTTTATTCTCTGACGATTCTAAAAACTCTAGAAATGAAGAGACTCATAGGTAATTCCTTTTTCATTTTAGTTTTGTAAAGCTAAATTTTTGAGGATAATTATCAGATATAAACTTTAGATCCTTATAAAATATCTGATCTTGAAGAGCCTTTGTACTTGTTGATATATGAACAGGTTCATGGAATAGTAGGGAATGCTTTATCGCAGGAAGTAAATAAGCAAAGGTCTTCCCAATTCACGTAGGGGCCTCTATTAAGGACTTTCCTCACTTAGACAAAGTTGTGTCTACTTTGTCGAGCATCTTTTTTTGACTCTCACGAAGCTCAAACTCAGGGATAGTGGAGAGAAAATCTATTATATTTTCTGTTGATTCACAGCTATACATGTCATCTATGTCTGCAATATGTTTCTTTATGTTCTTAATGTATATGTCCGTTGTTTCTCACTGCTTTAAAGGAGAACTAGGCTTCATTAAGTACTCATCTCTGATTATATGTACTCATACATCCTGACATATAGAAAAGTACTCATAACTTATCTTTAACATGTCCTTTGGGAGTTTCTGAAGTTTACCAATGAGCTTTTGGAAAACCTTAACTGTTGCTAGGGTGTCATCTATAGCTCTATGTGCATTCTCGAGTTTTATATTCAGTACGTCACATAAATATCATAAATTGAGGGATTTTTCTTCAAAACAAAGGAAGTTTGCAAGAAAAAATGTATCTATATATGGATTTTTAGAAGTATCTATTCCGTGAGACTCCAGAAACCGTACATCAAAAGAAACATTATGCCCAATCAAAGGAAATCCTTCAATAAAGTCTTGAATATCATCTGATACTTCTGAAAACTTAGGAGCATTACTTACATCATCTTCAAATATGTTAGTAATTTGAGATATTAATCAGGGTATATCTCTGCCTGGATTAACAAATCCAGACAATCTATCTACCTCACGAAATGTCTCTCTTTCTATCTTTACAAGTGCATATTCAATTATTGAATCATCCCTTGCAGATAAACCTGTTGTTTCAAGGTCTAAAACAATAAACATAATTTCTTTTCATTAGATGATATTTTTTCACAAGAAAGCCAAAAAAGATTTTGCTATCACTTCTTAGCTGCTATACTAATTCTATAGCATGTAATAGATACTTAAATGCACTTTTGAAAATTCCTTTTCATAATATGAGTATTAAGCGTCAGTGCAAGTCAAGTTTCTGCATTGACCTACAATGATGAACTCCCAGTAAACTCATCTTTTAAAGAGGTCTCTGATGTCAATACCTCAGCCGCTAAACTCCTACAAGATTATGTTGAGTCCTATGGTGAAAAGATTAACTCACTTTTAGATTCATATGCGTCAGAAAACACTGAAATCATAACTCTAGTAAATTCGAGCCTAAAACAAATGTCTAGGAGTTTAGATATTATTCAATACAAATCTGTTGATCCTGATGTTGTAAATAGTGTTATAAAAAGTGTAGTATCAGATTTAAAAACCATAAACAATAAAATGAAGGTCTATCTCGAACAAGAAAGACAATTATATCTTCTACGATTAGAAACAAGCAAAAATACATATATTCGTATTGCATCTAAAATATCAGAAATATTAGATAATCTAATTGATACAATAAGCCATAGTTTAGTCCAAAAAGAAAGTCTTTCAGAAAAAGAAAAGACTATAGTAAGAAGCCTTGTTATAATTAGAGAACAAAACAATAAAATAAAGGACTTTAAAAACATATCATTTAGCTCTCGGCAAGAAATGAAACAGTACTTTCAGGATATAATCTTCACTATAAAGGGTGAAATAAACTCAATGAAGTAGTCTTAGTCTTTTGGGTCTAATCAAATAGTTTCAAATAAGGTATTTTTCTCTCACGCAGAAAGGTGCTTAATCTGTCAGTCTTTAAGCCCATCTAATACCAGATTCTCTATTCGTACTCTCTTGAGTTTTTTTACTTTGGATCAAACCTCTTCTACCATACGACGAATCTGCCTGTTTTTTCACTCTGTAAGGACAATACTGAATTTACCCGCAGCAATTCTGTCTACTTTACACTTTTTTGTCCACTTTCATAGAATCAATACTCACCTACTCATTTTTTGGAGTTGAGTGTCATCTATTGGTCAAAAAGTTTCTACAACATATTCTTTTTCATGTCAGTACCGAGGATGTGTTAAATAGTTAGTCATTCTCCCATCATTCGTGAGGATGATGAGCCCTGTCGAATCCTTATCGAGTCGTCCTACTGGAAATACTCTTTCCTTAACCTCTATCATGTCAACAATAGACTGTCACTCTTTCTGCGCGCAGGTACTCTCAACTCCTCTAGGTTTATTGTACTTATAGTATACATATTTTTGTTGAGACATCTCAGCTCACTTTCAAAGTGTTACCACATCTGTCTTTGGATCAACAGATTGGCCAATCTTCGCTTTTTCTCCATTAACAAAGACCTGTCCAGCCTCTATATACTCTTCAGCCTTTCTTCGAGAGCATATCCCTGCTTGGCTCATGTATTTTTGTAATCTCATTATTTCCATACTCATGGTTCTATCTTTCTTATACAAGTAAAATTCTTCTTAACATAACTATCAGTCCCTTCTACAAATCTCTTTTTTGTAACTGGTCAAATCCTACAAATCAATGTATTAATAACACTCTAAAACTCTGAATTTAAAACATTATTAAGTATTAGTAATTATTTGTACTTCATTTTCTAATTCTAGATTAAATGTAGTTTTCACCTTTTTTTGAGCAAGTTGTATCAATTCTAACATATCTTTATAATCTCATTGTCCATTATGCATTAAGAAGTTTGCATGTTTATCAGAAAAATATGCTCATCAAATAGAATACCCCTTGAGTCATACTTGTTCGATGAGGAACCCTGCAGATTGTTCCCTATTAGGATTTTTAAAGAAACTTCCACATGAGTTTCATTTTGGCTGCTTATTTTCTCTAAAATCAATATTATCAACATCTGAGTGGTATTTTTCTACTTTCTCACTCAAGTCGAATATCGCAGAAATAAGGAAGTATCTCTTTTCTTTTTTAAGGCAAGAGCTCCTATATTCAAAGCCCATGTCCTTCTTATATATAGTAGACACCTGTCCATTATCTAAATTAAGCACCCTACAACTTTGAAAGTTACTTTCTGTTTCTAATCAAAAGCAACCTGCATTACCATATACAGCTCAAGCAACACTCCCAGGGAGGCCTATAAACCTATGCCATAAATCTTGTCATAATTCTCTCTCTAGAGCTACTGCAATATCCCAGATTGACTCTGCTCCATATGAGACAAGTAATTTAGTTTCTTCATTATACTCCCATCATTTTAACAAATTTTTTATAACAATTCACTCGTATTCATCAAATGCAAAAAGCATATTCGTTCATCAGCTAATCCATAGTATCTTCAATTCTTCTTGCTTTGCCCATACAACTATTTCATGGAGTTTCTTTATATCCTCTTCACATTGTACTTCAAAATACCACCTAGATTTTGCTGGTGTTTTATAATTTGATAAATGCGTTATGTCTATATTCTTTTGTAGATATTTCATATGTTCTAGAAAAACTTAAAAGTGAGTGAGATAGCCATATATAGGCCTAGGATTCAGGCACTCTTCCTTGTAATATATCTATATACTCTATATCGAGGATTATCAAGACTCCGTTTACAAAAAGCTGCAAAATTTTTGTCCTCTATCATGTCAATAATACTCTCTTTTGTGTCTGCCGAAAAGTTCATTCCTTCTATGAGATCTTTGAGATACTTTTTTCAAAATACACGTTTTCCATTCCAATGATTAAGTCAAAACCTTGATTGTTCCAGTTCAACATCAATTGCTCAATCTCTATAAAACCTAACATGAGCCTCTTCGAATCCAGATTTTTTGTCGAGTTTCTTTATTATTCCCGCTGTTTGTCATTTAAACACTGTCTGAAATAACTGTCTTTTAAATCCTAAATTTTTCAGTG
>JAJOLH010000076.1 GCA_021129415.1 Candidatus Altimarinota bacterium
CTCTCAGTTTTGTTCCATATGAGTTTTAAGAAATTTAGAGATTCTTTCTTGAGTCCATCTATGAATACAAAATCATACGTATCATTGAGTATCGGGAGTATTTCTCTGGCATCTCAAAAATAGTGAGTTATAATATCAGTGACCTCAGCTTGTTCAAAATTATCTCCTGCCTGCTCATAGGCAAGCTGTGAAAACTCTATTGATGTAATTTTTCATCATATTTTCTCGAGTTCATCTGCAAAGTGGATGGTGGAGTAGCCGTTAGCACTCCCTATTTCTAAAAGATGCTTTGTATTATTATTCCTTATAAGCTCTCTGAGAAAGCGAGCGTTATCAAGACTAATATTTGGGATATCATTTTCTTTTCCGTATGTTTTGAGTTTATTTAAGAAATCTTCTCGATTCATAATTTCACATCTAGATTATATTTGAGCCTTATCATATATTTTTTCACTGGAAAGTAAAAAAATGAAAAAAGTTTGCCTTTTTTTAGCCATAAGCCTATAATGAATTACGTAATTTTATTATTTATTATATTACATATGAAAAATATTGTAAAAGTTGGAGCTTTTTCGGCAGTAGCTGCTCACGCTTCAGTTGCAAGTGCGATCAATGTTACACAATCACAAACTACAACTGCTGGTGATAATGGTTCTGGAACTGATTTTATTTTGGTTCTTAACAACATTCTTGGATACCTTATTGGTCTTCTATATTTTATTGCTATTGTTTTCGCTCTCTATGGTGGTTTCCAAATTCTTACTGCTGGTGGTGATGAAGAAAAAGTGAAAAAAGGAAAAACTACTCTTATCCAAGCAGTTATTGGTCTTGTAGTAATATTCTTAGCTTCTAGTATTGTTAGATGGATTATCGATCTTGGTACTGATACAACTATCGTTTCATAATTCTCACTCTTTAAATATATATGAAAAATATAGTTCGAATTGTTCTCTCAATCTTTCTGACAATTATTGCTTGCTCTGTCTATGCCGTAGATGAAACTGGCACTGCAGGAACGGTTTTTTGAATCGATAAGGTTGATGAGGGATTACAAAACTGATGAGATGATCTTGTTGGAACGATAAATAACATCATGTGATATATTATCGGTTTATTTTACTTTATTGCTGTAGCTTTTGGTATATATGCTGGTTTCACCATATTAACTGGAGCTGGTGATGAAGAGAAAATGAAAAAATGAAAAAATATTCTTATATATGTGGTTGTAGGACTTGTCGTGATATTTCTAGCGAGTAGTATAATCAGATGGGTTATCGCAACTCTTTCAGATACAAGTGTTGTAGTATAATAATATAAAAAAAGAGGCCTCTGAGGAGGACTCTTTTTTTTGTGATCTAAAAATGATAATTAGAAGTTAAATGAATCTTCTTCTCAGTGATCTCATCTTTCTATAATTTTTCCTTTGATTCAGAAACCAAGAACCATTCCTGTAAAGATACTCACGATAGCGAGAACTGGAGTAGAGCTGTTTCTAGATATAAAAACAAATGCCTGTTGTGAGAGTACGATATTCTCAACTATGAGAATACTTGCAGCGAGTATACCAACGAGGATCAAAATAGTATTAAAATTCTTCATAAATATAAGGGGCCTAAAAAATAATTACATTCATTATAGAACTCACGAGGATTTTTCCAAATTTTTCATCTTTACTTTGCTCTGATAGTCAGTAATATAGCCAATAATTAGATATTTATACAAAAATTATGTACAATCATCAAGAAGTAGAAAAAAAATGGCAAAAACACTGGAAAGATAATAATACTTTTAAGACAAGTAACACCTCACTCAAACCAAAATATTATTGTTTAGATATGTTTCCATACCCATCTGGAGCTGGCCTACATGTATGACATCCTGAGGGAATGACGGCAAATGATATTGTCGCGAGGTATAAACACGCAAAAGGACACAATGTTCTCCATCCTATGGGATGGGATGCTTTTGGTCTCCCAGCTGAAAACTACGCAATCAAAACAGGTACGCACCCTCGAATTACGACGGATGAAAATATATCTACATTTAAAAGACAAATTCAAGAACTAGGTTTCTCGTATGATTGGGATAGAGAAATAGATACGACTGATCCAGAGTATTATAAATGGACACAGTGGATATTTTTAAAACTATTTGAAAACGGTTTAGCTTACGAACAAGATCTTCCTATTAACTACTGTCCAAGTTGTAAAACAGGTCTTGCTAACGAAGAAGTACTTTCAGATTTTTCATGTGAGAGGTGTGGAAATCAAGTCGAAAAGAAAAAAATCAGACAATGGGTACTCGCAATTACAAAATATGCAGACAGGCTTCTGAGTGATGTTGATGATCTTGATTGGCCAGAAGGGATCAAAGATATGCAACGTAACTGGATAGGAAAATCAGAGTGATGTGAGTTTGAACTCAAAAAATCAGATGACGAGAGTAAGTCTATTAGAGTATATACAACCAGAGTAGATACGGTTTTTGGGATGACCTACGCTGTTATTGCTCCTGATCATGCAGATGTACATGACTTTATAGAGTCCTCTCATCATGATGCGTGTAGTGAATATATGAAAAAATCGAATAATCAATCAGACCAAGATAGAACGGCTGATGATAAAGAAAAAACGGGAGTATTTACAGGTTCGTATGTTGTTAACCCATATAACGGAGAGCAAGTACCTCTATGGATTGCTGATTATGTACTCGGTTCTTACGGAACGGGAGCTGTTATGGCTGTACCTGCTCATGACGAGCGAGACTTTGAATTTGCAAAGAAGTATGATTTAGAGATTAGACAGAGTGTTGTTCAAACTATAAATTATACATGAGAACATGCCTCTAGGAAAGATAAAGAAACACTAGTAAGAAATACAGTAGATATTATTCTTGAAAATGAAAAGTGAGAATTTTTGATTCAAATAGAGAATTTTTGATGAAAAGAATTAATGCATTTTGTTTGAGGTTGAATTGAAAAATGAGATACAGAAATCGAAACAGTATCTAAAGAATTAATTGAGGAAACTTGATATACGGACTTTGAAATAATCAGTCCTCTTAATTTATCGTATCAAAGATCAATTTGATATAGACATACAAAGGATAAAAATCAAGATTGTACTTGAAGATGTTTTTACTTAAAATTAAAGTCAAATAATCAAATAAAATCAGAAATAGACGAAGGAAAACACTTCATAAAATGGATGAAGAAAGATGAAGTAATAAAACATATTAATCATTGGCCTCATCATATGAGATGGTGGGATTCTTTTATAAATGGAGAAAAATGTTTTGTAGAATATTGAACTATAATTAATTCATGAGAATACAACGGGATAACATCAGAAGATGCAAAAGAGAAGTTTACAAAGCTAGCGGAAGAAAAATGATTTGGTCATAAGACTACGAATTATAAGCTGAGAGACTGGTTATTTAGTAGACAAAGATATTGGGGAGAACCAATTCCAGTAGTTCATTGTGATGATTGCGGTATCGTATGAGAAAAAGAAGAGAATCTTCCAATACTTCTTCCAGATACAGAAAATTTTGAGCCAAGTGGAGATGGGACAAGTCCACTCACTCAGATTGAGGATTTTGTAAACTGCGAGTGTCCACAATGCGGATGACCTGCAAAGAGAGAAACAAACACAATGCCTCAATGGGGATGATCATGTTGGTATTATCTCAGATTTATGGATAATAAAAACTCTGACTCATTAGTAGGAAGCGAAATAGAAAAATATTGGGGACAGGTAGACAGTTATGTTGGTGGAGCTGAACATGCTGTTCTTCACCTACTTTATGCACGATTTTGGCATAAATTCCTTTTTGATATTTGAGTAGTCTCAAGTAGTGAACCATTTCATCGATTAAGAAATCAAGGGATGATACTTGGTATGAGTTATAGAAACTCCGCTGGAAAACTCATTGCAAACGATATGATGGAAGAAAGAGATGGGAAATATTTCGATATAGAGACAGGAGAAGAACTGGAAAAAATACCAGCTAAGATGAGTAAATCACTTAAAAATGTTATTAATCCAGATGATATAGTAGATCAGTATGGAGCAGATACTCTTCGAATGTATGAAATGTATATGGCAGATTTTAAAGATGCTGCTCCATGGGATACAAGCTCAATAGTAGGAGTGAGAAGATTTCTCGATAAAGTTTCAAGTCTATTTTTAGAGGATGGGAATAGAGATGCGAAATCAGATGATGAAGCAATGAAGGTTTTACATAAAACAATTAAAAAAGTAGAAGGAGATATCGATAACTACAAATTTAATACAGCTATTGCTCAGATGATGATATGTATCAATACTGGGGAGCCAAAAGATGCTGAAAAAAAGCTTGAATGGAGAAGAACATTTATACAACTCCTTCATCCTTTTGCTCCACATATGGCAGAAGAATGCTGGGAAAAAATTGTTCCAGAAAACAAATCATATTCTAAAATTTATTTTGCTACAGGGAACACATCAAAAATTGAAAGAGCTCAGAAACTCATGAGTAAATTAGACTCTAAAGTAGTGATAGAAAAATACACGGATATCATTGATGTAGAAGAAACAGCAAAGACTTCACTTGAATGTGCACTTCAAAAACTTGAAGTATATAAATGAAAAGATATTGATGCTCCAATAGCTGTCGCTGATACTTCGGTACATTTTGAGAATGCAGATTTTGATTTTGAGCCAACAAAAGTTAAGAGAACAGCTCTTGAACTTGCAGGGAAAAAAGAATCAGACCTAAGCGTAGAAGAAGTAGCTGAACTCATGATATCGTATTATCAAGAAAGAGCGAAGGAAGCAGGAGGAAAACTCAACTATCACTATGTAGACAGTTGGGCTGTACTTTATCCAAATTGAGAAACAAAAACTTTTGAGTATAGGAGAGAATATACTCTCACAGATACAAGGGAAGGAGAGCTCAAACCATATTTCCCAATGTCTAGCTTATATATTTCAAAATATACAGGAAAAAGACTTCACGAATCTACGGATGAAGATTTCTTCGTAGAATTTGCAGGACAAATGGAAGCATTTGTTGAACTCTTTGGATACCAAGGGAATTCA
>JAJOLH010000056.1 GCA_021129415.1 Candidatus Altimarinota bacterium
ACATTTAAGCCATCCATCTGGATGGCTTTCTGTGTCACTAGAGGAGAAAAAAGAACTTGAAAAATAGCTATTTTTCATATAATAGCAGCGAATTTATACAATTAATAAAGGCTTTATGGCAAGTAACAATGAGACAGTAATTAGTTTTAAGGAAGTGGATTTCCACTATGACCTTAAAAGACCTATTTTGGAAGAGGTTAACTTTAATGTGAGAAAAGGTTCAAAAATAACAATCATGGGACAAAATGGTGCTGGTAAATCAACACTTTTCAAACTTATTAATGGAACACTGAAACAAAACATGGGTTCTATTAATACTCCACTAGGAGCAACAGTAGCAACTGGATACCAAGTGGTACTTCCAGAAGATAAAGATCTTGCAGTAGGGGACTTCTTTAGAAAATATTTTCCTGACGATAGTGTGTTTAACATCGATAAACAAATAGGAGATATCCTCAAGGTTGTAAACCTCAAAGCTCCACTAGATAAAAAAGTATCAGCATTTTCAGGAGGACAACAAGCGAGACTTCTCCTCGCGGCAGCACTTATACAAGACCCTGATATTCTCCTGCTTGATGAGCCTACTAATAATCTCGATAGTGAAGGAATTTGGCATTTAACTCAATTTCTTCAAGATTACAAAAAAACAGTGCTTGTTATTTCTCATGATGCAGAGTTTCTAAATAGCTTTACTGATGGGGTTCTCTATCTCGATGTTTATACTAAAAGAGTAGAACAATACGTTTGAAACTATCACGATGTAGTAGAGCAAATCACTAGAAAAATAGAGAAAGATAACATGGCAAACGCGAGACTCAAAAAAGAAGCTCAAGCAAAAAAAGATCAAGCAAATGTCTTTGCGCATAAAGGTTGAAAACTAAGAGCCGTAGCAAAAAAGATGAAAGAAGCAGCAGCAGATATGGAGAATGATATGGTAGATAATAGAAAAGAAGATAAAACAATTAAACCTTTTACTATTCCTCTCCAAGAGGATATTGGTGGAGTTCTCCTAGAAATAAACTCTGTGCACATTATCGAAAACGATCAGGTAGTCGTGAGACCAGAAGAAGTAAAACTTCGTAAAGACGATCATATCCTCCTAGCATGACCTAACGGAATAGGAAAATCTACACTCCTACAAAAAATAGTATCAGGTGAAGAAGATGGAGTAAAAGTTACACCGGGAGTGAAAATAGGATACTACCGACAGGACTTCTCAAACCTTGATTTTGGTCAAACTGTATATGACTGTCTCAGAGAAGCAGCAGAGGAAATGACAGAGCAAGATCTCAGATCTAAAGCAGCAGGTTTTCTCATCAATGGTGACCTTATGAAATCAGAAATCGGGCATCTCTCAGAATGACAAAAAGGACTAGTAGCATTTTGTAGGCTTGTATTTATCAAACCAGGAATTCTCATCCTAGATGAACCGACGAATCATATCAATTTCCGTCATATTCCTATGATAGCAGAGGCTCTAGATAAATTTAAGTGAGGGATGATCCTCGTATCCCATGTGGATGAGTTTGTATGGCAAATACGAATAGATCAATATCTGGACTTAAAATAACATTTCTATAGAATATAAACACTATATTACCTAAATATCACTCCATGAAATATATACATATATTTTTAAGCATTATGCTTATTTGATTTCTTGCGTCTTGTGGGACTCAAATAGTAGAAACAGAAAACACTCCTAGCGAGGAAGCTCCAGTAAGCTTAACAGCTGAAGAAGAACAAATAATAACAGAACTTCTCGAAGAAGTAGCAGAAGAGATAGATGCGTCTGATGCTGATGAAGCGGAGAGTGCTATTGATCTATGAACTGCAAGCTTTTCAGGGAATGGAACAGAACCATTTTGGGGATTCAATGCATCATGATCAACACTCCTTCTCAAAGAGCCAAGTGATAGTGGTCCTATGGATATGACATATTTCTCAGGAGTTGTGATGACAAATAGTGGTACTTCGGTAAATATGACAGCATCATGAATGTCACTTGACCTTACGCTCGGAACATGTTCAGATGGTATGAGTGATATTGTATACACATATTCAAGTATATTCAATGCGTGAGCTACGAGTTATTCTGGTTGCGCTGTTATTGATTAGTATTTAAATTACTACTAGAAGGACTGATTTATAAATCAGTCTTTTTTATTCACGTTTTTTATACTAAAAGTAGCATTCTTTTTTTACATTAACCCGGTTGAGGGGGTTTTTAAAAATATATATCAAAAAAACACTTAGAATTAATTCTAAGTGTTTTTCTTTTGGGTTTAAATGGTGGGTATACCAAGAGTTGAACTTGGGACCTCACGATTATCAGTCGTGCGCTCTAACCAACTGAGCTATACACCCACAATAACGGTATTGCATCGAGCAGGGGCTCGATATAACTTTCCTTCCGATTCGCTGTGGCTTATCGCAAGAGAAACTTAAATGGTCGGGGACGCGAGACTCGAACTCACAACCCCACGCTCCCAAAGCGTGTGCGCTAGCCAATTGCGCCAGTCCCCGTCGGGTTTTCTATAAAAAAAGCTTAGATCTGTAGAATTTAAAATTCTAAATTCTAAGCACTTTTGCTTTAAATGGAGCGGGTGATGAGACTCGAACTCACAACCCTCTGCTTGGAAGGCAGATGCTCTAGCCAATTGAGCTACACCCGCATCTAATAAAGCTTGGGTATTGTATAAAGTTTTTAGGGAGTGTCAAAATTTTTTTACACCTTTATTTTAGCTCTACGCTTCCAGTATGGATAATTTCTCATCCTACTCTAAAACGTATATTCTCAGGAGTATTTTTTATAGTAATATTTTTAGTTGTGGTGTTAATATCTATGTACCTAATTTGATTGATTTTTTCTTCTCTTTCTAAGATATATTCACGATGAGCATAAAAATATCATAGAAAAAATGCAATTATAATAGCAGTGAGTGAGAGAGTGAGGGCTAGATTTTTATTCATGTTACGCTTTGTGAGCTTGTAGAGTGTTAGAGAGGAGCATTGCGACTGTCATAGGACCTACTCAACCTGGAACAGGAGTAACACTATTTCACTGAGCAATAAGCTCATCATATTTACTGTCTCAGAATATTTCTCCATCTACTACTGAAAATCATACATCAATTATAATTGCGTCAGGTCTGACAATCTCTGGAGTGATGAGTCAAACATGACCAGTAGCTGATATAATTATATCTGCTTGTTTCGTATATATCGAGATATCTGGAGTGAGGTGATTGCAACTTACTACCGTTGCTCATTGATTTATACACATTTGTGCCATAGGTTTTCCAACTATATTACTTTGTCCTAGCACTACTATGATTTTCCCAGAAAGAGAAATATTATAGTATTCAAATATTTTCATGACTCATGCAGGAGTACATGGTGAAAAACCAGTGGTATCTCATATCATAATTTTTCCCTGATTTTCAGGATGAAAACCGTCTACATCTTTTTTAGGATTCATATTTCTGATAATCCGCAATGGATTAATATGTGCCGGAAGTGGTAATTGAACTATGTATCCAGAAATACTATTATCACTATTTAATCGTTTTACTTCAGCTATAAGCTCATCCTCTGAGATGTCCTTTGGGAGATGAAGGAGAGAAAATCACATACCAATTTTTTTTGTTTCTCGTTTTTTTTGGCTTATATACCTGAGACTAGGTGAGTCGCTGTCTCATACTAAAATAGCTCATAGAGTTGGTTTTTCTGTGAGAGTGAGTATTTCAGATCATAATCTGTCATACATTTCTGTCGCGATTTTTTTTCCATCAAGTATCATGCGCAGATAATAGCTCAGAATCTTTGCATTGCAAATTTTTCGGGTAGCTATATACTAGAATAATACACTTTAAACAGCCAGATTATGTCACGAAAACTCTACGCAATCTTTATACTCATATGAGCTATTTGAGCCTTTGTACTCGCATATTTGTATTTCTTTGTATATTATACAGCCACGCTGACTATTGATGCAAACGTAGAAGATTATAGAGTTGAATTATTTTCTCTTGGAACAGCTCAAAAATGGACTCATGATTGTCCTGAAAAGGAGTGTGTTATATCATGAGTTTCACCCTTTGATTACAACATCTCAATTATAAAGACGGATTATGTCACTAAACTGATTCCAGCGAAAATCTGAGCAAGATGAAAAGAGTCTATAGTAGTAGAGTTAGAAAAAAAAGTGTCACTTATTTCTCTCGAGCAAGAGCTAAACCAGGAAACTAATAAAGAAAAAATCCAAAGACTCAGAGAAGAGAACCTCTACTATGCTCGATTTCAAATTGATACTGACACAGTACTCAACTTCATCCAAGATGAGCAACAAATGCTCCTCCAATATCGAAATGAAGATCTCACGCGTGACATAGGAAATTTTAAACTCGTTAAAAAAGATGCTATAAATATAGATTCTATTCCAGAAACAGGGAATATATTCTTGTCTCTAGGTACTGATTATTATATCTTTGATACTCAAAAATTAGCACTTACAAAACTACCTTTCACTTTAGAAGTTAATTATATAAAAGGTGGAATTTCTGAGTGAATGTACCATGTAGTTACCCCAAAAGGGACGTTCTCTTATAATATTTCTGATAACACATCTAAGTTTGAGTATCTCTTCAAAGATTTTCTCTATTCATGAGATGATATAATCTGAATAATTTATAGTGATGAAGATGAAAAAAAATCTAATTTTAATATCTCAAAGTCTGGAAATCTCATAATTAAATATTCCCCAGCAGATAAGACTCGCAAGATTGTTGAAACTACGACCCTCAGCGTAGATAGACTCGAATGGAGAGGAGATAAGATTATCTTCTCAGCAGGAGATGATGAATATGAACTCACAAATTTTGATTAATACTACGAGATAAAATCATAATTTGACAATAATTATAAAAATAGTAGAATAATAGAAATGTATT
>JAJOLH010000044.1 GCA_021129415.1 Candidatus Altimarinota bacterium
AGAGCTTATTTCACAGTTTACAGCCTTTCAACCAATTTCATTTATCAACAATGTTCTTCAAGTAGGATTTTGAAGCATTCTATGAACTCTTATAGTTATATTTAGCTACCTACTCTTCAAGAGACTAGAACAAGAAGCAAAAGAAATACCCGTTATTAAAACAAGTATTAATAACGAATTATAATTACCTCCAATTATCTATGTAAGAGTCTAGAATATCTACCACTACTTCAAGTCCGATTATCCTCTCTTCTAGAGCCCTAGTGGGTGTTGCTTGATCCCCGAGTTTATCAATAGCAATCTCAAATTTACTCTTAATATTCGTGAAAATTTCAATTTTAATTTCACTAGAGAGTTTAATGAAACTTTCTTGAGAAATAAACTTATTAATTTTAGGTGTCACCTTTAAAGTAATTGAATTTTCAATGTTTTTTCTTAGTGAACGAGCAGAGTCATCTCTATCATCGTATAGCTCCTCTAATCTTTTTTCTTGTTCTATGCCTTTTTGATTGATTTTAGTCTGAATATCTTTACTTTTTTCATTATAGTTTAGATCTGAATCTACGTATGACTTAAAGGCTTCAAGTTTAGATGTTTGAATATAAGGGATAAGCTGTTTATAAAAGTCGTGCTTTCAATTAAGAAGAGATTTCTTTATTTCCAAAATATCTTTTCAAGAATTTATTGCATTATTTAAATCTGATTCCAGATACTCCTTTCACTCTAGATAAAGCAGGATGAGCTCCTCTAGATTAGTTTTCTCTATATCTGTTAAATCAGTTTTGACAATATCTTCCAATGAATCATTTCCTAATTTAAAGGTATCCCATTTAAATTTTAGTAAGGTTTCTTGCTTTTCTAATTCATCTTTCTCAGCCTGCATCTCAACAAGTGTTTGAGGTTTACTCAACTCTCCTGAAGACGCGAAAATAATCTCTGAACTATCCAGAGAAATAAATACAAAAAGTAAGAATAATAATTTTTTCATATGCATAAAAAAACTAAAGAATTCTGAATAAAGTAGTTTTTATAAGGCTTAACCACAAATAATAGAATTCCTTAATTAAGAGTATTATATAGAAAAATATATATATGCTAGAGCTCTAATGTGAAAGTTATGTGAAGAGATTATTTATAAGTGATACTATAAGAAAATCATTTTCATAAATCTGAGGAAACTTTTCACCTCCAGCCGTGAGCTAAAATAATTTTTTTAACGATTGATAATCATACTCAAATTCAACGTAGAGATATATTTCAAGATTTTTCCTTTTTACCCTGGTAGAATTTTTCAAATAAGTATGGGACTTCTTTTTTAGCTATCCCCATTCAATTATCACTAAACGTTATTCATTTTCAAATTATTTCTATTGTGAGAGTTTTTTTATTTCAGGCATATTTCTTAAAGTTTCATATAAGATTATATACTAATTGTGTAAATAAATCTTTATCCAGATAGATTTCTATATTTTTCGAACCTGAGATGTTAATTATTTGTCATGACTCTTTAAGTGTAGGGAATTGTGTTTGTACTATTGCTGCAATAAGTTCATATGGATTATGTGCTTCTTTTTTTAGTACCATCTCAGAGTTTTCAAACTTTTCGTATTCCATTATTTGATTTACAAGCTCTGTGAGCCTTGTCATTTCACTGGTGATAGAGTTAAGATTATCATCTGTTAGCTTAATTACTCAGTCTGATATTCATTCTAGATAGCACTGAATAGATGTTATAGGTGTCTTTAGCTCATGCGATATATCTGCAAGGAGCCTACTTCTTATCTTTTCTTGTATACTTAGTCGAGAGTTGAGTCCATTAATTGATTGGATGAGTAATCATATTTCATCTTTTTTAGTGTAGTGAATAGTTTGAGATTCTTTTCAAAATTTGAGAGACTTTATTTCTCAAGTAGCTTTCTTAATTGGAAGTATAATCTTTTTAGTAAAGTATAATACTCAGATTGCGATAGCAAGAAGCGCAATTATATTGGTCAGTACTAAAGATAGAGAGAGTCTAGTTATAAATTTTTTCTCCGGACTGTTTTTATCTTTCAATAGTTCAAGAACTTTTTCTAAATTATTCTCTGGAATAATTTCCTCTATATATTTGGATCCAACTCAACTCTTTACAAGATAATCTACAACCACGTTCACATTTTCTTCTTTTTCCAGAGCTATATTACCATCACTTAGATCCAGCAGTTCAAAAAATTCTAGCTCTACATCTGAAAATATATCATCAATATCTTCTAGTGTTTGCCTCTCGATAATGTTGTTGATATACTCTATAGTAACGTTTTGCCTGGATTCAATTTTTTCTGCTAGATACAGTCTTATATAGGAATTATAAAACATATAAAAAGCAGCAATATTTATAATAGCAATACTACAAACACTGATAATCAAAACAATAACGAATTTTCTTGATAGCGACATTTCTATTTATTTAATCTGTATCATTTTGCTCTTATCGTTACGATCATATCTTTATTTTTAAGTTTCTTACGAAGATTTTTAATATGAGTATCAATAGTCCTGTCATAAACATAATTATCATATCATATTACCTCTGTCATTAATGTTTCTCTACTTACGAGCTTACCATCTTCTATGAATATTTTTTCTAGGATATCGAATTCGTTCTTTGTAATACTTACAGATACCTTATCAACGAATAATTCCATAGTCTCTCTATTAATGGAAACATTTTCATGACTAATAATTTTGCTATCACTTATAGCATCATCAGATGATGACCTCCTAAGTATGGAGTTTATTCTCGCAAGAAGTTCCCTAGGAGAAAATGGTTTAGCTATATAATCATCAGCTCAAGACTCAAGTCCTGTTACTCGATCCATTTCTCACGTCCTAGCTGTTAACATGATTATTGGAACTTCTGAATGCTTCCTCACTTCACTACAAACTTCAATTCAATCCATAACTGGGAGATTTATATCCAAAATAACGAGATCAGGGGTCTCGCTAATAATAAACTCAGGAGCTTTATCACCTGTATTATGGGTAATTACGTTAAAATCAGAGTTCTCCAAATAGAGCTTGAGTGATGCTGATATACCTAAGTCATCCTCTATAATTACAATCTTTTTCATAATTTACTTCAAAAAAATATCTACATGAATTGTAGATATTTTTTATTAAAATGCAAGGATATACAGTAATAAGCCTATACTAAGACATTAAGCAAGTGAACTAAATAAATCAACGCAATTCAGTTCTTCCCAGCTTACGTCATTTCTACCAAAATGTCAGTACTTAGAAGTTTTTGCAAATATTGGTTTTTTAAGATCCAAAAATTTAATGATTCATCATTGCGACAGGTCAAAATTATTTTCTATAACTTCAACAACAGCCTGAGTATCTACTGTAGAGTTTTTCATGTCTACATAAATACTCACTGGCTCTACTACTCATATAGCATATGCTAATTGAATTTCACATGTATCACATATACCAGCACCTACAATGTTCTTTGCAAGATATCTGGCCATGTACGCAGCTGATCTATCAACTTTAGATGGGTCTTTTCCAGAAAATGCTCAACCTCCATGACGTCCTATACCTCCATATGTATCTATGATTATTTTTCTACCTGTTAATCAACAATCTCATTTTGGTCAGCCTATGACAAACTTTCCAGTAGGATTGATATGAAATATCGTATCTTCATCTATTAAATCTCATATTTCTGCCTGAATTACTTCCTTTTTTACTCACTCTCTCAGTTCATCCATACTTACACTTTCTAGATGTTGATTAGAGATTATAACGGTGTTTATTCTCTTTAAATTCCCATCTTCATATTCACAACTAACTTGAGTTTTCCCATCTGGTTGCAAATAGGGAAGTGTTCCGTCTTGTCTCACTTCTTCTAATCTGCGAGCTAGCTTATGAGCTAGATATATAGGTGTTGGCATATATGCGTCATTCTCATTGGTAGCGTAACCAAACATTATTCCTTGATCACCAGCTCAACCCGTATCTACTCATTGGGCTATGTCGGGAGATTGAGAATTAATAAGTATTTGAACTGATACATCGTCAGCACTGAAACCTGCCTCAAGAGAGTCATATCATATTTCTCTCACTACGTTTCTTGCTATGTCTTGAAAGTTTACCCAAGCTTTAGTAGTTATTTCACCACTTACAATTATTGTACCAGTTGTAACCATACACTCACAAGCAACTCTTGAATCAGGATCCTCAGTTAAACAAGCATCAAGTATAGCATCGCTGATTTGATCACACATTTTGTCAGGGTGTCCTGCAGTTACAGATTCTGCAGATATATAGTGTTTCATAGATTTATAATCTTAGAAAATAAAATTATACATATTCAGTTTTATAGAAAAAAGCTTCTCCATGGTATGGAAAAGCTTTTGAAAAATTTATTTAATTTTTTCTACATCTTTCCCTTATATCAGGGGAGGAATTAGCACCTTCTTTTCTTTGACAAAACTAGGTTGCTGGAGTGGTCTATGAGCCTCTATCTCTCTCACTCTCTCTGGATATGTAAATCTATTCTATGGTTTTTTATCTTATTGCAAAAATCTATATTATATATATATTGACACTATTTTCAATGTAGCTATTATATATAATATAGTGAAGAAAGGAGTGGAACACGACTATTCTGAAGTTAAAGCAAAGCAGACAAAGAGTAAAAGAGTCGAATCTAAGAGTTCGAGGTACGAATATCACTGAAATCATCATCATCATTATCATCATCAAGAGCGTAGGCAACCTCGACATAATCAGCACCGAGATAGAGACCCAACGGAGTATTGTCATCGGGAGAAGAT
>JAJOLH010000037.1 GCA_021129415.1 Candidatus Altimarinota bacterium
GTCGATAGGAGTATATCGTATTTCTTATTTTTAAAATCTAAAATTCTATCCTCTAGTTCATCCCCAGGAAGTTGCCCATGAGTAATAATTATTTTTTTAGAGGGAAATAATGATTCTAATTTCTTTTTTATAACCTCTATGTTTGCCACTCTATTATGGACAAAAAATATCTGTCCACCTCTTTTAAATTCTCTATTTCATGCACTTTGAATTAAACTTTCATTGAACTGTAGGACGGAGGTATTTATACTTTTCCGTCATGAAGGGGGAGTCTTGAGGAGTGAAATATCTCTAACTCCAGAAAGAGCAAGATTTAAACTTCGAGGAATAGGAGTAGCGCTCAGTGAGAGTATATCGATATCTGATTTAATATTTTTAATTTTTTCCTTATCACTCACTCAGAACTTATGCTCTTCGTCTACTACCATGAGACCAAGATTCTTGCATGAGAGTTTATCTGAGAGAAGTCTATGAGTTCATACTACCATATCTATAGATCCATCAGCGAGTCATTTTAAAACCATAGTTGCATGTTTTTGAGTCTGGAGTCGCGTGAGTACCTCTACCTTATAACCCAAACTACTAAACCTATCTTGCGTCTTTATGAAATGCTCATGAGCGAGGACTACTAATGGAGATATAAAAAGCACTTGCTTTTTATTCTCTAGAGCTATAAGCATAGCATTAAACGCAACCTCGGTCTTTCCAAATCATACATCTCACACAAGTAATCGATCCATATTTTTTTCACTTCACATATCACTATATATATCCTCTACAGAGTCATGCTGATCAGGTGTATATGGATGCGGAAATAGACTTTGAAACTTAGCAGTTTGAATTCTGTCAACGTTTAAAGCTCATGACGATCGCAGCTTTCTTTCGGCAAAGTTTTTAAGGAGTCCTTCTGCTATTTCCCTCACATCCTCATGTATTTTTTTGATTTTTTTCTCCCATACCTTTCATGATAGAGGAGTGAGTTTGGGATTTTCACTTCAAACATATTTTGTAACTCTATTTACCTCTGTGATGGGGACAAAGAGTTTATCATTTTCTTTGTAGGAAATTTCCATGTACTCCTTGGATATACCTCAGAGTTGTTTTTTGATTATTCATACAAATATTCATATTCCATGATCAATATGGACAACAAAATCACCATTTTGGATCTTAAGTAATAAATCTATATCTGCAGAGAGTTTCTTCTTCACCCGTTTTTTAATAAAAATTTTTCAGAGAATATCATCACAAATTACCACCTTCCTTTTGTTTTTTTCTTCGGGATAACTAAAACTGCTGAGTAAATGTGTTGAAATTCCATGGAGCTTTGTATGAGCAAAGTTATTCTCTACAAGAAATCTCTCTATCATATTGTTGTGACGAGTATATATCTCTACAGTCATATTTTTATCTCATAGTGTTGACTTAAGTAGTTCAAGCTCTCAGATGCTTGGATTGGATATTTGTAAATCGTACTCATTCTTATATGCGTCGCTTTTGAGTATATTAAACCCAGAGGAGTTGAGTTTTGACAGCTCTGTGTACATGTGATGAAACTCGAGCGTATCTAAGATGCAGAAAATATCATTTTTTTTTAAATATTCTATCAGCAGAATCTCGTCTTTTCCTCCTCCTCCTGATAACGCTAGCAGAGAGTGTAATTTTACTTCAAACAGCTCCTTTGCTTCTTGGGAGATTGACTCAATTTCATCTCACCAAAAGCTAAGGGTGATTAGATTTTCATTTGGAAAACAAATCTTAAGTTGATCTCACAGCCTTTGATAACTTCAAGGTTTTTGGTATTCACTAAATTCATATCCAATATCTTGCATATGTTTCATGAGTGTTTCCATCTCTATTTGGTCTCAAATTCGTAGATTCATTCACGCTTCGATCACTCTCTGTGAGAGATAGGTAGACATTTCGTTAACACAGAGACTATATATCAAACCCTGCTCTTGTCATAGTGCTGAGAGATCATGATAGTTTTCTAATTTATGGTATGAAATACCAAGCTCTCCTGCGATCAGTAAGCATTTATTTTGATCTTTTTCGGTCGCAGTAATGTGTAAGACGCTTGCTGACTGCTTAACAGTTCAACTCAATAAGAGAAGCTTTGAAAAATATTCTCAAGCGTGAGTGTAGCTCGTATTATGTTTGAGTTTTTGTAGCATATGGGTATATTATACACGAAAGTATAAAAGTAATTTTTTAAAATACAATTATAGCATGTACCTATTTTTTGATGGTGTTTCTAGCAAGGGATATTTAGCTTTATTTAACGATGATAGAGCTATAGTAGCAGATCAGGTATTTGAAATATCTTGAAATGAATCGACAAAAACGATACCAATGATCGATGAGTTTATCTCGAGCCAATCAGTGAGCTATGATGATATAAAAAACATAGTAGTAGTTGTTTGACCCGGGAGTTTCACAGGGATTAGGACTATATCACTCGTAGTAAACACGCTCGCATATATTCATCCACATATCTCTCTCACGTCTGTGAATTTTTTTGACATGTACAATGACTATCCTATTATCAAATCCAGCTCCAAGAGAGACATGTTTGTAAAATACGAAAAATCTGCTACAATTGAGATACAAAGTAATATGGACTTTATATCATGATTCTCTGGTGAGAGTGTATTTTGAGACACAGGAGATCTAGAAATTAATAACAAATTTAATCTCAAGAGTAGTATCGACTACGAACTACTTATAAAAAACATAACCCTAAAAGAAGAAAAACGAGTAGCCCCCCTATATATAAAGAAACCAAATATATCATAATTCTAAGCTATGACAATTAAACTTAACAACCTGAGATCCTGAGAAAAAGTAGACATTGTTCTAAGAAGGCACTGGATTGCTTTTGCATTTCTGGCAATATATGGTTTGGGCTGAATTCTTTTTACTATTGTATTATTCTCAGTACTTGGAAGTAGTGCATCAGTTATACTTATGAATATTGCTTTTTGGATGTATTACTCACTTTTTCTATATGTAAGCTGGCTTAATTATGAGTTAGATGTATTTATCCTCACTAATAACAGGATCGTCTGTGTAGAGCAGAAAACCTTTCTTAATAGATCAGTTGGTGAAACGACTCTTGATAAAGTTCAAGAAGTCTCAATAGAAACAAAAGGTCTACTAGCTAATATATTTGATTTTGGAACACTTAAAATACTGACATCAGGATCGTCACCGAGTTTTGATATGACCTACTCACCACATCCGATGACCAGTTCAAGATATATCAATAATCTGGTAGATAGATATAGAGATTCACTTTATGGCTGAGGAACAAAAGATGAAAAGATGAAAAAACTCTGACAAGTAGAAGGCATGCAAAAAGAATCTCGAGAGAAGATTATGAAAGGAAGGGTTTAGTAGATCCACATAGCGTCACCAAAACTAAAAAATCTATAACGAGAGTCTACAGCATGTTTGTAGACTTTTTTTCTATTTTCATTCCCAGCAAAGCTCGATACAAGCATGAGTAGGGTAGATTTTGGGAGATGAAAGTTTGTTATTATACTGTCTACAAATCTCCACTCATATCCTGGATAAATGAATATATTAGTGTCTTTCTGCCCATGTCAAAGATGTCCAGTATTGTCTGACATGCTTTCTAATGTTCGCACTGATGTAGTCCCAACTGCGATAATTCTTTTCCCTGATTGTTTATAGTTATTCAGTCTCTCAGATACGTCAGGAGATATGTATATTTGCTCAGAATGCATATCATGATCTTTCACATTTTCTACTTCGACATTTATAAAAGTACCTAGTCAAACATGCAGACATACTTTTTCTATTGAGACTCACCTACTCTGTAGTTTATTTATAAGCTCAGGAGTAAAATGAAGTCAGGCAGTAGGAGCTGCGACACTTCATGACTTATCACTGTCATTATAAACGGTCTGATATCGTTCACTATCCGAACTTTTATCTTTTATATATGGAGGTAAGGGAACTTCTCATATTGTATCAATAATATCTAAAAACTCTTGTCCACTGTGAGTAAACTCTACTATCCGTCATTTAGTAGAGAGAGTTTTGATAGTTGCCTTGAGACACCTCTCTCAATTCTCCCCTGCAAGGGGAGATGAGGCTGCAAAAATAATTTGAGTTTCAGGTTTAAGCTTTTTCCCAGGATAGACGAGGCAATCCCAAGAGTTATCAGAAATTTGTTTATGAAGAAAAATTTCACATTCTTTATCTATTCATACTATAGTTCACTTGAGTCTCGCATTGATTACTCTGGTTTCATTTACTACCAAGACATCTCTGTCAGTAAACATTTCAAGGATATCTGAAAATATTTTGTCGTCTATCTGACTGTTTTGTCTATTCAGGCAGAGCAATCTAGCAGAGTCGCGTGGCTCTGCGGGACTTTGAGCGATAAGCTCTTCAGGTAAGTGGTAATCAAAATCTGTAAGTAACATAAAAAAATATCTAGCAATTAATTGCTAGATATTGTAGTGATATTTACGCGAGAGCAAG
>JAJOLH010000036.1 GCA_021129415.1 Candidatus Altimarinota bacterium
AAATAGATTAGGTGTGTCTAAATTATATGCGCTCATAATATTTTGGATAAATTTTCTTCGAGTTTCAGGCATGTTATGAGATGATTTTATTTGCGTACTAATAGCAAAGTCGCAAGAATCCTCAACCCTTGTAACATCAATCGTGTAGGAACGGTCCATATATCTATCAGATTTATTTCATGAGAGAGATGTATACACTGGGTACATGTAATCTAAACTGCTATCATAGTCTATTTTTCCATTTATTCACATGATAGATAGGAATTCATTTTCATCTTCATTAAAACTCCACATCATTATATCTCTAGATTCTACATCATGGATAAGAACTTTGAGATAATCAAAATAATTCCCGTCTGATAGCAACCTCTGAGTAAATACTTCCATAAAGTCAAAAAGTACTTGCTTGGGAGTTCAGAGAGTGCCTTGTTTAAAAGTTTTAGCTTCAACAACTAAAGACATGAGTTCGGAAAAATTTTCTGAAGTTATATCCATGTCTAGTGGCTCAAAATATACTCCTCAACTTACTTCAAGTAGATTAAGTAGGATGTTTTGATTGATATATATAATACCATCTAAATCTATTCACGCTCTATCAGTGAAGAATTTAATAGTCTGAGAGGAATCTTTTAGGTTTACATAGTAGTTTGCATCTCTGAGTCCAAAAGTATCTGTTAATTCGTTGATTCATTTTGGAGCTGGGAGTCTTTCGTAATCGGATTTTTTCAGATCCCACTCGATGGCATATACATCCTTTTTTTGAAATAATTGAACTCTCCCTCTAAAGACTTCAAGAAGTCACATGCTTCACATAAACCCCCCTGTAGGTCTTATTTCATCTGCATTTTGAAATACAATAAGATAACGTTTTCGTTTATCGTGTCATAGGATATCTAAAAATGCAGGGTAATTTTCAGTTATTTTTGATATGTATCACTCAAGTTTTTCTATACCGTCAATAGCTAGAATTCTTTGTTGCTCTAACTTATGAGATGGCAACCAAGTAATAGATTTATAATGCTTCAATGAACTGTTAAGAGATTTTTTAATCTCTTCAAGCGTAGGGTAAATATTTAAAAACAACTGCGTGAAGTATATTTTATTAAGTTGTTTTTCTTTTGTAAATTCTTCTATACTAGAATACAGTCCTAGACTGTCATCAAGTCATCTTGATAAATATCTTCATCAAGAAATTACGTGCTTAACGCTTGATATTTTTTCTCCTGGAAATATTTTAAACGGAGTGAATAATATATCAGAGATGAGTAAATCAAAACGAGAATTGTTTACATTTTTTTGAATTAATTCCAATCATCCTATACCTTGTTTTACTTGGAGAAGTTTCTCATAACCTGCATTTACTCTGTTCTCGATTATAATTTTATCGAGAAAACCTAATAATAAACAAAATATTAAAAATAAGCTTAGCATTATCATAGAGCCATATACTCATATACTTTTTATGTATCTCCTAAATGCAAGGGAGTAGGGGGTAAAAGTGAAACTCGTTTTTTTGCTCTTTAGTTTTATATCCTTCATTTTAAACATGCTTGAGAAAGCAGATTTTCGTTCTAGAGAATCAAAATGCTTTCACGTTTTTCTTTTGAGTGAAATCTCTTGTTTTTCATAAAGTGAAATATCAGTGTTTTCTCACATAAAAATATCATCTATCTTTTTTCAAGATACATGATTAACAACTGGAGAAATTATACGATCTTGGGCTCTAGTATCCAAGATCATGTCGTGTTCTCAGTGAGAAATGTCTTTTATTTTTTTCACAAGCAAATAATACAAGGAAAGCTATCTTTTTCCAATTTTTTTAGCAAAAGTTATTTTTTCTAACTTTTAACAGCATTCGTCAAATGGAAATATTACTCTAAAAAATATTTTTGTGATATTATACTAGTATAAATTAATATAAAACCTACTTAATGACGATACTCGATATATATTCTGCAATACTAAATATTGCAGAAGAAAAAAAATATTCAGATGTTCATATGAATACTTGAAACTTTCCAATACTCAGGGATTCATCAGGGGATATTATCTCTGTAGAGAAACTCAATCTAAACGGAGAAGAGTTGCAACTCCAAATCTTAACTGATGAGGATGTACTAGAAGTGATAAAGCATGTGCTTTGAGAGGAAAATTTTAAAATATATACTGAAAAGTTTGAGCTAGACGGTTCATATCAACACAGTAGTTCAGCAAGATATAGAATAAACTGTTACAAAGATTCTAATGGTAGCTCTATTGCGCTCAGAAGTATCCCAGAAGATATCCCTTCTCTTGAATCCTTAGGTCTATGAGAACAGGTGAAAATGATGTGCAGAAAATCAAAATGACTCATACTCATCACTGGTCCTACAGGAACTGGTAAATCAACAAATCTTGCTTGAATGATAGACTATATTAATACAAATTATAAAAAACATATAATTACAATAGAGGATCCAATTGAATTTGTATTTAAAAACAAACTATCCCTTATAAACCAAAGAGAGGTATGAATTCATACAGAAAGTTTTGCGAGTGCGATGAAAGCAAGTCTCAGAGAAGATCCAGATATAATTATGATTTGAGAAATGAGAGACCCCGAAACTATCAAAGCGGCAATCACGCTCGCTGAGACTGGGCATCTAGTATTCTCAACTCTCCATACAAACGATACTGTGCAGAGTATAGATAGAATTGTAGATGTATTTCCATCAGGACAGCAAGAACAGATTAGAATGCAGTTAGCTATGAGTCTTGTATGAGTTATAGCTCAAAGGTTAGTACCAAGAGCAGATAAAGATGAGAGAATAGCTATAAGGGAAGTCCTACTAAGTAACGATGCAGTGAGAAATCTCATAATCTCGGGAAATACACATCAGCTGTATTCGATAATTGAGATTGGACAAAAACAATGAATGATACTTATGGATAATTATTTAATAGCACTCTATAAAAAATGATTAATAACTAAAGAAACACTCGAGAGTTATGTAAGGGATAAAGAAAATATAGATATAATTACAGGTCAATAACATGATATCACTTGAAAACTTAAAATCTTCTGGTCACTTTAATGTCATTACACTTACAAAATGAGATGTATTGTTTAAACAATGAGAAATAGACATGAATCTATACCTTGTGTATGATGGGGAGCTCTCTGTTCAAAAAGAAATATCTCTGCAAAAATGAGAATTCAAAACGCTTGGATTACTAGGCATTTGAAATATAGTGTGAGAAGCTGCTCTAAGCAATGACAAGCCAAAAGAAGTACAGATAACAGCAAATCGTGATACCACTTTATTATCTATAGAGTGAAAAGAGGCATTCCCCAAATTTGTAAAAGCATTTCCGAGTGATGGATATATTCTGCTTACAACTATCATAGATATAGCAAATACAAGGCTTCTAAGAGCAAATAGCGAACTAACAGCAAATTATGAGGTAAATATTGCGATATCAAAGATTAAGGATATTTCATTGAGTTCAATATATAAACTCTTATTAGTTTTTGAAAACATACTATGAGTAGAACAGATTATGTATTTTGAAAAAAACTTAGTTATGGATGAATATTATAAACTCAGATATGATTCTAAAAACGAAAGAAGTTTAAGGAATACTATAATAAAGTTTCCTGGAGGTAAGCTAGATTTTGAAAGATTAAAAGAAGAAGAAATCGTAGTTTCAAAATATAAGAGATATATAAAACTATCCCTATGAAAGGAAAACTACTGATTTATTTTAATAGGGAGAGATAAAAAAGATTTTCATGAAAATGAAGAAAAACTCCTGAGGAATACAGCAGCAAGTTTCGTTGCTATCATCCATCAAAAAAGAATTCTCGACGACACGAAAAATAAAAACTATGTTAAATCCGCATTGTAGCAAGCAAAACTCTTAAAAAAGTTTTGCTTTTTTTTTGATATCACTCATAATGTTTTTGAGATTGTTGGAACTACTCATGAATCATGGATTTAGTGTGCAACGAGCCAGTAAAAGACCTCTCTCATTTTTACATTTATTACCATTTGAAACATGGAACCAACAAAAAAACTTTTTGTTTGAAGCCTATCTTGGGGACTATCTTGGCAAGATCTTAAAGAAGCATTCAACGAACATGGAGAAGTAGTTTACTCAAAAATCATCACTGATAGAGAAACTGGAAGATCTAAAGGATTCGGATTCGTAGAATTCGCAACTATCGAAGACGCTACTGCAGCTAAAGAAGCTATGGACGGTGTTGAGCTAGACGGAAGAGAAATCAAAGTTGATTTCGCTGAAGAAAAACCAAGAGACTAATTCTCA
>JAJOLH010000078.1 GCA_021129415.1 Candidatus Altimarinota bacterium
AAATTGTGTATGAGACATTTCGTAATAGTTAGAGTTTAAGCACTCCTATTATGCATTGTCTCTTTTAATTTCTCAACTTCTATGCGTTTTGAACTAGAATGTAAGTAACAATAATACCTCTTTAAATCAACTAATCACTGGCTAGACAAATAACTCTGATATTTTTATAGCCATTTATATGGAGTAGTTTCGCTATTTCAAGGATGGTTGATCCAGTAGATATTATGTCGTCTATGAGATAGATTGTACTATTTTTGTCTACAATGTTATTGCGAATAAAGAACACTCATGATAAATTCTTAGCTCTCTCTATTTTTGAGAGGTGGCTTTGTTGTTTGGTATATTTTATCTTTTTTAGAAAGTTATTTTTCACAGGTATTTGACATATATTTCACAAGTTTTTTGCTATATATTCACTCTGATTATAGCCTCGCTTCCATCTCCTAAAATAGTGCATGGGAACGGGAATGAAAACATTTTTACGATCTGAATCGAGATGTTTTTGAAAAAAATCTAAATTTTGAAATATTACATCCCGATAGGCTTCGTGTTTTCAATAATACTTTGCATGCCTAAGAAGTTTTTTAATTCCTGTATTCCTATATCTAGTAAGAACTATGACTTGTTCTAGAGGAAAGCGTATTTGACACTCTTTATGGACAAGGAAATTAGAGGATTCTTTTTTACAGACATAGCAGTATGGTTTGTATAGCTTTAGATTATCATTACATTGTCGACAAAAAAAGTGCTCTGATTTTTGACATCAAAAGCACTTATTATTCTGGAATAATCATGTTATATACGAAAGGAGTTTCATTAACTGTTTTTAAAGATTTCTGAAAGGCTCTCAACTCAAAACCCAGTCATTCATTTTGGCATCTTTCCATACGGGTCTCACTCATTAATATATGCTCATGCAATATCTATGTGAGTATATTTTTCATTATTAACTAGAAAATTAGAGAGAAATGCTCATCACATAGATGATCCTGCGTATACCCCTCTATCGAGATTTTTAAAATCAGCTATTTCAGACTTTGTTTTCTCCATAAAATGTTCACCAAAAGGAAGTTCTACATACTTTTCTGTATTCTCTTTAGAATAATCAAGAAGCGTGTCTAACATCTGTCTATCAGTTCACATGATTCATGCATATCTAAAACCAAGGGCTACCATAACAGCTCATGTTAGAGTTGCAATAGTCATCATTCTATCTGTTTTATATTTTTTTCCAAGATATGCAATACCATCGGCAAGCACAAGTCTTCACTCTGCATCTGTATGAATTATTTCTACCGTTTTTCCTGTATACCCAGTGAGAATATCAGATGGCTTATATGCATTACTCGAAACAACATTTTCAGCCAGAGAGAGGCATGCAACAATATTCTTGTCTATATTGTGTCTATCAAGCTCTTTCATAAGCGCAAAAGTGACAGCAGCTCATCACATATCTCCTTTCATGTCATACATGAAGTCTCCTGGCTTAATTTGATTTCAACCAGTATCAAAGGTCACTCATTTTCAAACTATTCCTGACACAGGTTTTTTCTTGTCCACAATATGTTCCAGTATTACCATACATGGTTTATTGTCACTTCATTTTCAAACTCATTCAATGAGTCAGAGTCATTTCTTTTGAATGTCCTTATACTTTAGAACTTTTACTTTAATATTCTTAAATTTCGTTTTTTTAACTATATCTGCAAAAATTTCTGGAGTCAAATCCGCTGCTGGTGTTTCACCGAGATCACGAGCAAGGCAAATATTTTCTACTGTTTTCATTGTCTCCTGGAGTCATTTCTTATCTACTGTATTACAAAGGACTTGCGTTTTTCTTATTATTTTTTTCGTCTTATAGTTTTGGAATTTATAACGAGATAGCTCACAAAGCTCTAACATCATCTGCAAATCTGCAATATCTTGAGATGTTATACATAAATTATCAGGGAGTTTTGGAAGATGTTTTCATAAAAAATTAACTTTCGCTTCTTCTGTTTTTTCAGCGCTTATGAAAACATAGAGTTTTTTGTATTTAGTTCATCAGAGAAAATACTCCTGTAAGCATGATTTTTTGCTTACTGAGTGTTTTTTAATGTCTTTTAGTATATTGGTATCAAGTTTGAGAAAATCCACATGTGAGAGCTCCTTTTGAGATGATATAAACAATACAATATTATCATAAGAGATATCTTTAGCCTGGTGTACATATTTTATCATGCTGCGTCTGTGTTAGAAATAGTATAGTATGAAACAAAAAGATAAATAGATTCTATCAATAGAAGTAATCATACAGAAAGTATAGAAACATCCATGAAAAACAAGAAACAAAAAATTCAAACAAGATTGACAAGCAAAGAAAGAATATGGAAAAAATATATATCATACCTCTTAGGTTTTATATATATTCTCTCAAAAAATAAACACCCCCACGAGATTAATAGTGCTAGCACGTAAAAATACTTATTTTCAAAAGCCTCGGGGAATAAAATCCCATATATCCCATATATAGATCACAAGTAGGCAAGTGATCCCATGGCAAGAGCTCCATAGTTTTGAAACTGCTCATGAAACTTATAAAGAATCCATCCTCATAAAACAAGTAAAGGAATAAGAATTAATGTGTAGATATTTTCTTCTCCTATATGGAAAGCAGAGAGGATTATAAACACTGATAAAAAGAATACCCCCCAAGCCCGAATCATTTTTTTAGTAAATGTAAGTCTTGTATGTACCTGTTTTGTAAAAATCAAGCTCCCTACTCAGAGAGATCCTGCGAGTAAGGCAAATGAAAAACTCCCTCATCAAAACAATGATTTGGAAAGTACAATCATCTCTAAGAAAGAAAAAGCAATAAAGTAATTTCAAAGAAGTTCAAAATATTTATTTTCTTTTTTTGTAGAGAGTAGAATAAACAACAATATAAATACTGCTGCTATATTTATCATATCAATGAGAGAAAATAGATATGAAAATCAAAAAATATAAAGCGTATGGACAATGATATAATACAATGAAATAAGTATCATATTAACCCGCACCAAATCCTGAAAGACCTCGAATTTATGCTCCAAGAAATACAATACTATAACCACTCCATTTAGTATCATAAATAACAAGGGAATATTAAGCTCTCCGTAAAAAGAATGAATAATGAAATAAAGTGCTATATAAAATAAAGCGCAAGCTATATAATATATATACTCAGAAAATAACCTCCCTACAAAGCTTGTTACATCTTCTAGAGAAGGAGTCCACTTTTGTTTTTCCTCATCAATATCTCAAAGACTATCTTTTTTATTTAGCTTAAGAGAAATGCTAAATAGGTGTCCTACAAACAATAAAGCCAAGAAAACATATATATTTGCAATCCAGAAAAGATTCGAAATAAAATACCCATTTACATCTAACTGGCTGGAAAAGATATAAAATATAAAGAAAAAGACGATCCCTAGAAGAAAAAGAAGAAATTTCATATCTCCAATAAAAAACTAAAAGTTTACTAAAGAAAATATAAATATAAATGATAAAAAAACAATGTTTAAGCTCAAAAGGACAATATTCTTAGATAAGTATAATAGAAAAGCTCCTATGAGTCCGAAAAGTAAAAACATTAATGGGTAGGTATTGATTTCAATACTGATTTCTACAATATTTTTAACACTAAATGTTGTTAGAAATATTACTATATAAATATATACTAGAAATATAATTGTTTCACAAAGAAATCAAAATGTATCAAATACAATAGATGAGATTTTTCAGTATCATTTCTTTACTCTTGTATAAGAACCTACTCATCAACTTTTTTTAGCTTTAAGTATTGAAATATTTTGTTTAATCACCTTTCTTTTTAAAATTATTTTTTCCTTTAGTTCTGATTTTGAAAATGGGTTTAGAAAAAGTACTCCATTATCACGCATCTCTTTGTTATTAATACTTAGTTTATCATTATATTTTTCGAGAAGTAGCACGGTCTTTAAAAAACTATATGAGTTTTTATCAATAAGCGTCTTTGTCGAGGTTTTTGCTTCTTTTGAGTATATATTAGAAAAGGAGATGGCTCATAATATCTCTCTAAAAAAAAATTTTACCTTTCTTTTAATATCCTTGTCTTCTTCAATAAAATGCTCACTTGAACCAATTTGTTTCAAAAGATTATTAGTATCTTTTAGCAATTCCCTTGATTCTTGATTTTTATTTTCTTCAATATTCCTTAG
>JAJOLH010000061.1 GCA_021129415.1 Candidatus Altimarinota bacterium
AATGTAACTACTTCAGTTCTTTGTTTATTGTCCTCTAAAAAATGCGTTAATAGGTTTAATGCTTCATTGTTTTTTCAGAGACCTCAGAGTTTTTTTATTTCTTTTTTAATACTATTAAAACGAACTTTAAATCTCTCTCATTCTATTTTTCTTTCATATTTTATTTTTTTTATTTCATAATCTTTTTCAAGTTTCGAAATAATCCTTTTGTTTTTTTCATATATTTTTCTTTGTTTTTGTAACTCATGAAAGTCATCTTTGATTTTATACTCAAGTTCCTCAAATGCTTCTTGTTCTTTCTTAACAATGTACTTGAGAGCACTTTCAGCTTTAGTCCACTCTTGGACATAAATATATCATTTAATAGCCCCTAATGCATCTTTAAGGGTGTGGACATTTTCAGCGCTTATGTGTTTCTTTATACCAAGCATAGTTATTATATGAGTTTAAGTGCTTCTTCTAAAGTTGTGTCTCACAGGGCAGCCTTGAGTATTGCATCCTGGACTATTGTAATCATTCAATGTTTTATAGCTTCTTTTGCCATATTATTTGCAGACTCTTGAGCGAGAATTAGAGGCTCAAGATAGTCTCAAAGAATGAGAACCTCATGTATACCAAGACGACCTTTATACCCGGTACCATGACATCTATCACATCATTCACCATGATAAAAAATTATCTTATTTATTTCTTCCTTTTCCATTATATTTTCCAGAAAACTTTCAACTTTTTTCATTTTCAAGTCAGAAAGTTCTTGGGGTTTTTTACATTGATGACACAATCGTTTTGCTAACCTTTGAGATATAACCATTTTCATCGCGGAAGCCAAGAGAAAAGGTTCAACTCCCATATTTATCATACGCTGTATAGTACCAGTTGCAGAATTGGTATGGATCGTTGATAACACCAAATGACCTGTAAGAGCGGCTTCTACTGCTAAAGTAGCTGTTTCTTTATCACGTATTTCCCCGACCATGATGATATCAGGATCCTGACGAACCAGACTACGCAGACCTGATGCAAAAGTATATCCAATTGCTGGATGGACTTGTGATTGATTTACATATTCTATATCATACTCTATCGGATCCTCAAGAGTTGAAATATTATACTCCAAAGGATTAAAATTTTTAAGTACTCCAAAGAGAGTTGTCGATTTACCAGAACCAGTCGGACCAGCAACGAGCATAATTCCATATTTACTTTTGAGAGCTTCACGAACTTTCTCCAGATTTACATCTATGAGACCAAGAGCCTCAATATTTGTGAGATTTTCATCCTGTTTGAGGATACGCATAACTACTTTTTCTCAGTAGTTAGTTGGCAACGTAGAGAGACGAATATCAATATTTTTGTCTGTTACATCATCATGAAACACTACTTTACCATCCTGAGGCTTTTTGTTTTCATCAATCTTAATTTTCGAAAGTACTTTTAATCTGGTAACAATAGCAGAAATATTTTCCCTTCACACCTTATCTATGAGATGAAAATCACCATCCTGTCGAAATCGAACAAGTAAAAAGTGCTCCATTGGTTCTATATGTATATCCGAAGCATCAAACTCTATAGCTTGTTTAAATATGTTACTTACATAGGCAACTACATCACCTACATTCTTTTTTATTTCCATTTCTTTGATCGCTTCTCTTTTGTCTATATCCGGCATTTTGCGTAATTTATATTAAATCTTCTTTAATTTTAGCATGCTTTTGGGTTGAAGGACAGAAATAGCTCTTGCATATACAAAAACTTGTGGTAAAAAAATAAACACTCTCTTTTGGAAAGTGTTTATTTTTTATTATTTGTCTCGATATCTATCGAGGAGATGTTGTCTGAGTTTTTCTTTTGATTTCTCTTTTTTAGTTATAGTCGGAATTTCTTCGACTATTTCCTCTTCTACAAATTCTTCTTCTATAATTTGAGCTAGAACTTCAGATTCAGATTCAGTAGGAAGGATTGTAATTATCTTTCTCTCTTTTCAAAGTATTTGCATGATACTAGCCTTATATATCTCTGGTGAATGCTTGTTTGGCATAAATACCATGAGTCCTCAGATAACGAGAGAGGTAACACAGATAAGTGTAAATATTAATCAAATACGAGTTTTTGGTGTATATTTAAACTTTTGAAATTTCGATAGAAAATCAGAAGACTCCTTCGTAAAATGAGATTCATAATTCGCAAAATCAACTTCCTTTAATTCTTCTTTTTCTTCTTTTACCTCTTTCCCATTTTGATTAAGTTTTCTTTCTTTCTTTTTTCTCTTAAAAAACCATCATCGTTTCTTCTTCTTAGTAATAGCCTCTTCAGCAGAGTTAGGAATCGCTTCTTTTTCTTGGTCCTTAGTCGATTCAATCTGTTTTACTTCGTCTGTACTAACTTTATTGTTAACTAGTTTTTCTGGAACCGTATCTTTTATAGTAGTCTCAGATTTAATAATAGTATCTGGAGTATCAGTAGGTGTATTTTTATTACCTCAATCTAAAGACGTATTTTTAGTAGAAATACTAGCGCTTTTAGTATTTGCTTCAGTTTTATCACTATTAATACCTACCTTAGATATATTAGATTCAAGCTCAACTGTTTGATCCGTTGGCTCTACAGTCGTAGACATTTCTTTTTTAGTCTCAGTTGGCTTTTCTGGAGCAGTTTCTTCTTCTACATCCTTTCTAATAGATGCAAAAGACATTTTACTTGGCTTCAACTCAATAGCGTCTGGATTTATTACTGGTTTTGCTTCCTGTTCTATTTTAGGAGCATCAAGATTCACAGTAGGGGCAACCGTAGTGTCCACAGTCTCAACAGTAGCTACTTCTTGCGTATTTACTGGAGTGCTACCTAGAGCTTTCAGGTTTAATTTTTGTTTTTCTGACATTATTTACAATTTAAATAAATATGTTGTAAATAAATAATAGAATACTTTTAATAATATGTCAAGAAATATAATACAAAAAAGTCAATAAAATAAAATATCCTCTACTTAAAGAGGATATTTAGATATTAATTAGTATAATTTATCTTAAATAATTATACTTGAGTACATCATGTAGCAGTACAAAGACAATCTACAGAGATTAATGATCAAGTATTACTAAGTATTTGATATTCGTCTTGATCTCCATCTGGAGTAATTCTCTTTTCGGCAGTAGATATCTCCTCACAGCTTCTATAGTCAGAGTTTTGCCAAAAATCTGCTAAACCATCACTTAAAAGTATATCAAAATCACTCCCATCATTATATGGAGCACCAGTGAGAAAATCATATGGCAGAGTATGGTATCAATTATGGAATAAAAATAAATCTCTATTTGTATCACCATCAGTTCATGTTTCTGCATTATTAATCTCAGTATCTGTTGTTGCCTCTAGCGCTAGGAGCAAGTTTGGTAGCACTTGACTAGAAACACTTTTATAATCACCAACGAGATGAGTAAATGGATTATCACTATTTTCCATGCTTGCGGCAAGTTGGTATTCTTGCCTATTGCTTGTAGTTGCGTAGAAATACGGAATATCTAACTCTGGATCAAGAGGAAGGCTCGTTGCTGTAGAAAGAGATACTAATTTATTCATTTTTCCCTGTAGAGCTACAGTTTCTCATCTATTCATGATATTGAAATAATCTCCAGGAAAAGGATACGCTCATCTCTCTCTCTTGTATAGAGATAATTGTGATTCTAAAGCTGATATGTCTGTAATACGAACACTATCTCTCGCATCAGATATATTCTTTGTATAACTGTAAAATCCAATAGAAGTAAGGATTACAAGAATGGTAGCTGACACTACGATTTCTATAAGCGTAAAAGCTCATTTCTGGTGTTTTTGATTCAGAGTATTCATAAAAACTTTTTAAAAAAATAATATACTAGGATATATATATCAATAAACAATATGTTCTCAGATAAAAAACTATACTCTAAGCGAAAAATCTGGAGTTTATTATATATATTTAGGGTCTTGCCCAGTTAAGGGTTATATTTCAACAACAATTGTTGCATAATATAGTTTAAATTGTTTCATTTTACT
>JAJOLH010000065.1 GCA_021129415.1 Candidatus Altimarinota bacterium
TGATATTCTGCTATATAATCTTTTACATTTATATCTGGTTTATACATACCTTCTCTCGCTGTTAGTTTAGATAAATTGTTTTCGAGAGTATCATGAATACTATTCTCAGGTTTAGTATAATTTAAAACCGTAACTGGGCAAGCCCCTAAACTTTTATTTAAATATCTTCGTAAAAATTAAGCCGAGAGGAGCATTATATACTTATCAGTTACATATCTCCCTTGAAGATTGTTTTTTAGGATTCATCATATATCCTCATGCAGCTCATCCAGCAGATGATTATATGTAGATGTTTTTTCAATATAATGAACTATCGTTTTGAGGAAATCTACATATTCCTGTTTTTCGTATTTTCCTGAGAAAAAATACCTTACTAATTCTTGCGATGTACCGAGAATATGCGAGTCTATCATTGAATAATAAAAACTGTTACTATAATCATCACTAGAGGTATTTAAGTTCACTGTTTGAACACGAGACAAAATAGTTTCTAGTACTCATGACTGAGAATCACTGCTTAAAAATACGATATTTCATTCTCCAGGTTCTTCAAAAAACTTGAGACAAGCATTTTGAGCTTGCAGGGTCATTCTAGATATATCCTCTATAAAAAATACCTGAAATGCGAATCTAGGAGCAATGTCTCCTTTTGATAAAAATGTTTTTATTTCTGATATTTTGATCGCTTCTCACATGTCTTGCAGGTGAAATAAACTCTGAGCATCGATACTATTAGATTTTAGTAGCTCTTGAGTAAAGCTTAAAATATCAGCGTTGAGGAGTTCTAAATTTTGAGATAGAAATAAAAAAGGAGATATTTCTCCTTTTTTCATAATTTTTTCTTCGATTTTTTGAGCTAATTCTTGATTCATATTATTCTCCCAGTATATCATTAAATAATTCTTCGAGTTCTTGTTCATACTCTTCAATAACCTCTTGATCATCCTTAGCCACTTCTTCATTTGTTGACTCATCTTCATTCTCTTCATCAGCTTCGTCTTGAGTATTTTCAGAATCTTCCTCTGAAGCCTCTTGAGTATCTACATCTCCAGATCATGATTGTTCTTCCTCTTCTCATGCAGGAGTCTTTTCTGTCACTTCTTCTTGCTGTACTTGCTCTTCTACTATTTCAGGAAGTACCTCTTCACTACTAGGTTTTGCAAAACATCCTGTGAGGATGAACCCTAGTAATACAAAAACGATAATATATGTGTATTTCATAAGTATATTTTAGAGACTATAATTCCCATAAATACTAGCAAAAAAGCTTTCTTTTGCAAATTTTTTCATATAATATCTCTAGATAAAAATAACCACAAAACCGTGATAGAATCAATTATAAAGACTATTATCTGAGATCCAGATGCAAAAAAACTCAAAAAATACAACAAAGACCTCGTGAAAATCAGGGAGATTGAAGACGAATACTCTCAGATGACTCTAGAAGAAATACAAGCTAGGACAAGTGAAATTAAAACGAGTTTCTCAGGATTAGATTTTAATTCACCAGAAGGTACCAAGGCAATTAGTGAGTGACTCGAGAGCATTAAACATGAGGCAGCAGCACTCTGGCTGCGAGCATGTACTCTCATCTCAGAAAAAGAACATACACTTGAAAATTGAAAAACTATTTACTGGAATATGCTCCCCTATGATGTACAAGTTATAGGATGACTTGCGCTCCATGATGGAAATATATCTGAGATGAAAACGGGAGAATGAAAAACTCTTGTAGCTACCTTTGCAGCATATCTCAACGCTCTCTCTGGAAATCCAGTACATATCGTGACAGTAAATGACTACCTAGCTGAGCGTGACTCAATGGAGATGTCAGTACTGTATAACGCGCTGTGAATGAGCGTATGAGTGGTATCTCATAATCAAAACAGAGAAGAAAAAAAAGAAAATTATTCCAGAGATGTCATCTACGCTACGAATAATGAATTAGGGTTTGATTATCTCAGAGACAATATGGCAGTTGATGGGAAAAATGTATCTATGAGTCCAAGATTTTTTGCTATTATTGATGAAGTTGATTCAATCCTTATCGATGAGGCTCGAACACCTCTTATCATATCTATGCCTGATAATGAGCCTACAGCTAAGTACCTTACTTTTGCTACTATGGCAAAAAAACTTTCATCAGGGACTGATTATAAAATCGATGAAAAGGCAAAAACTTCTACCCTCACTGATACCGGTATTAAAAAAATAGAGAAGATACTCTGAGTTGAAAATATCTATGTATCAGATAGATACAATGATCTTCATCATATAGAAAATGCTCTGAGAGCAGTGAGTGTTTACATCAAAGATAAAGACTATATCGTGAATGGAGAAGATGTCATGATAGTTGATGAGCATACAGGGAGAGCCCTTGCTGGTAGACGATATTCTGATGGTCTCCATCAAGCACTAGAAGCTAAAGAAGGAGTAAAAATACAACAGGAATCAAAAACACTTGCAAGTATCACCTTTCAAAATTATTTCAGAATGTATTGGAAACTCTCTGGGATGACTGGGACTGCAAAAACTGAAGAAGAAGAGTTTTATAAAGTATATGGACTTGAGACACTTGTTATTCCTACAAATAAACCTATTGCGAGATCTGACAAGGCTGATCTTTTATTTAAGAACGAGAAAGGAAAGTTTGAGTATGTAGTAGAATATATCAAGAAGTTGCATGAAACAGGACAACCAATCCTTGTAGGAACAGTAAGTGTAGATAAATCAGAATATCTCTCAGCTCATCTTAAAAAAGCAGGTATTCCGCATAATGTTCTCAACGCTAAACAACATGAATCAGAGGCTGAAATAGTAGCATCTGCAGGTCAAAAGTGAGCTGTGACTATTGCTACTAATATGGCAGGTAGATGAACCGATATCAAACTGTGAAAATGAGTAATAGAGCTTGGATGACTCATCATTCTCTGAACGGAAAAACATGAAACAAGACGAATAGATAATCAACTCCGCGGGAGAGCTGGACGTCAATGAGATCCAGGAATGACTCAATTCCTCATCTCTCCAAACGATGATATTATGCGTATTTTTGGTGGTGATAAACTCTTTGGAGTATTTAACTCTCCAATGTTTGCTGCTCTACCTGACAACGAGCCTCTTACGCAAAGTAAGATGCTTACGAGAAAAGTAACATGAGTACAAAAACAAGTTGAGGGGCATCACTTTGATAGCCGTAAACATGTACTTGAGTATGATGATGTTATCAATAAACACAGAGAGATTATTTACTCACGTAGAAATACTCTTCTAAATAATAGTGAAGATATAGATGCATTAGAAACATCAGCAAAAGAAATGATTTATGCTAAAATCAGGTCTCTCGTACTGGCAGAAGAGGCAAAGTTATGAAAAGCAGCACTGAAAGAAAATATTGTAGCAAAAGTCCATGAGTTTCTTTGAAGAGATATTATTGATGATATTCTCGAGGAACAAGATGTAGCAGCTATTACTGGCAATCTCACGCTTGCAGATTATATTGCAGAGCGAGCAAGTAGTGAGCTTGAAACAATAAAATCAGAAGCTCCAAACCCAGAAGCATTTCATGAGCTACTCAAACATATAATGCTTCAATCTATTGATAGACTCTGGATGAACCATATAGATGGTATGAGTAAACTCAGAGAGCAAGTAGCATTTGTAGGTTACGCTCAAAAACAACCCCTCATGGTATATAAAGAAAAAGCCTTTGATAAATTTACAGACCTACTTGCGCAAATAGAACTCACTGTAGTAAAATCTATCTTTGCAATCAATGCTAATACTCAAATCAAAGTTACTCGAGTGGATGATAGTAAACTCCAAGTACAATCTACAGATGTAGAAAATATGAAGATATGAGATAGTGTTAAAAAACCTCAAGCTCAACAATCTCCAAAGCCTAACTCAGGGGGTAATCCTCTCTTTGCTCAACCTGGACCAAGAAAATGATTCAGACAAGCTTCAACGAAAAAAAATAAGATCAGAGTTTAACTCTGATCTTATTTTTACCTTCACA
>JAJOLH010000048.1 GCA_021129415.1 Candidatus Altimarinota bacterium
TGGTGAACATACAAGTATCATAAAATCAAATATTCACGATTTAGCCTTATGAACTGGCTACCAATTGCCTGATTGTGAAGAGGACAGTGAAGAGGAATGAATTGAAAAAGAATTTGATAAAAAGGAGCTATTAGAGTTTAAAAAGTACTGATTTTCATCGATGCTAGAAATGGTAATGAGTCTTTCTGCATATAGATCTAAAGATGTTATGAAATGAAAAAAAAATCAATATGAATGGGTAAACTCAAAGTGAGTGAGGAATGTTATTTCAGCATGTGTTCACTGAGATCCTAAGTTTTTTCAATACCAAGAATGAGATGTAGGAAGAGTGTATTCTCCGTATTGAAATCTGGTAGATTTCTCCCCTCGTAAACAAATATGAGCAATGACCCAAGTTTACCACTCTCATGAGCCATGATTTTTTGCAACATTTTTTAGATATGCTTACGAATGCTGAAAGCTAAAAGATATTATCTGAGAAAATGGTGAAAAGTTTATTAAGTGAGCTGATAATCTCCCTTGAATGCTATGACACTTTTGAGATGCCTGAAATTGAAGTCACATAGATGCGTCAGAAATGATGTGGAGAGTTTGTGTACCAATATGAGGAAACGGAAATCACACTAATGTTCACCGAGAATTATTTTGACCAAACTATAATGAAAAAGACAATAGCTTTTATGAATTCAGAATTTCTACTGAAGGAAATTTAGAGCTGTTTAATGCATATACAGCAACTATTGATATGACATTTTATCCTGAGGATTGTGAAGATTTATTAAAATGAATTCTACATCAATGTGCAAACTGACATGGACGAACCTCTAAATCTCAAATTTTAAACTTGGTGAGACATGTTTATTCTGATGATTTTAGAGAGCAAGTCAAAGATTCAGGTAAACTCGAAATTCCTAATCTATAATTTCAGTAATCAAAGATCATGCTTTTAGATTTATTTTTGACATATGTATTTATTAATATTAAATACGTTAAAATGAATATCCAGTTTTCAGAGGCTATAGAACAAATGGAGCAAATGAGAGATAAAGTAGAAAACGCAAAATTAACTCTTTTTATTAACAAGAATCGAGATTTTCTGCAACAAGCTTTTGAAGATAATGCCTAAAAATGAATCACAGTGCGATTATGAAAAGATATACAAAACTATGATATGTTTGCTCTAGAAACAATAAATGAACTAAGAACAATTAAAGAGAAATATAATTCTATTTTTATAGACTCTTAAAAAACTCATCTTTCTTTTTCATCCAATCTTCCGTTTGTCGCGGGAGATTTTTTCTTTGAGCAGCAAGCAACTGAACTGCGAGTGCTTCTTCCGTAAAAATCGTGTTTTGAGAACCTTTAAAAAGAACTATATAGGCACATTCAGAATTATCTTTTAAATACTTCTTAAGATGTATTCACCCCTCCCTTGCAGAAAGCGTGCTATGGATATCTCCAGTAAAAATCCCCTCTTTAAGTTTTGGTAAAAGATATTTATACATGTCAGGTCATATCAATATAACACTTTCTCAATCTTGAATAAGCTGAGCAAGAGACTCATGAGCTGAAAATCTTTCTTCTCAAATCTCGCGCATATCTCCTAATACATAAATAATTTTATGATTTTGATAGATTTTTTGTTGTATAAGTTTCGTATTTTCTATAACTTTTTTCATACTCTCTGGACTAGCATTGTACGAACTATCTATAAAAATATTTTCGTTTCTCTCAAAAATAGAAAACCTACCAGGTTGAAGATTAAAATGAAAGTCATAATTTTCACGTTCTATTTTAAATCATATTTCGCCTGCAATTTTCAGAGCTAATACAGTGTATTCTATATTTTCCTCACCTAGTAGATTTACAGAAATACTTTTCTTTTTATATAAAAATTTCTGAAAAATTCCTTTATCCCCATGCTTCAAATCAGCTTTTGGTGTTGACGCAAAAATCTTTTCATATGAACAAGAAAGTAAAGAAGAGTTTTCAAGAGCAAAACTATCTCAAGCATTAAAATATACCTTGTTTTTAGAAGCAAGAAGGAGCTTGAATTTATCTTCCCATAACTCTGTAATTCCTCTATCAAAGTTTTCACTATGTACACTATCCAGTTTTGTGAGAACTCCGATATATGGTTTCATGATGGATAGTAAAAAATCCATATCTCTAGGTGAATCGATTCAGTACTCAGCGATAAGTATATCATACTGTTTTTTTTGCAATAAACTTTTTTTAAAGATTAACCAAGAAACACGTAGTAAGTTTTTAAAACTTGGGTTATACTCTTCTATCTTAAAAATCGAAAATACTAAACCAAGTTCAGAGTTATAATTTTTCGGAGAAGTATATATTATTTTCTCATTTTGAACTTGCTCTAATACTTGAGACACAACAAGCCTACAGCTTGTTTTCCCTACACTTCAGGTAACTCAAATTACGATAGGCTTAGTACGAACTAAATAGATTCGAGAGCAAAAAGCTAAAAACTTATAGAGGATTTTTAATAATTTTTGTTTCATTGTTTTATAATTCACTGTAAACATACTCACTTCAGATGTTTTCTAAAAAGTGTTCAACTGACTTCATATTAAGGACAATAGGGTTAATGTAAAAAAGAATGACAGACAATTGAGCACAAACTGAATCAGAATAATAACATCTTGTTCTTCCACACTTTGACACTCTTTAATAAATCCCTACAATACTAGGGATTTATTTTTTTATTAATTATGTATGTTATCAAAACTACGAAATTCTAAGAAACATCGAATGGGAGCTATTATTGCTCTGATGCTTATAGTTGTTGCTTGTATGTTATTTTTTAAGAAAGGTCTTGTAGCCTTTACGGTAATTCTTGTACTTCTTGCAATTGCGCTTGGACTTGATGGATTTGATTATGATGCTGACCTTGGAAAACTCTGGGAAACAGGGAGTTACTCAGAGTCTAGAGTAGAAACAGTAAAAGATGCTGATGGAAACTCTGTAAGAGTGATTACTGGTGTATGTAATAGTGGGGATTTTGATCTCAACTGTGATAATTTTGCTACGCAAGACGAAGCTCAAGCAAAATACCAAGAATGTGCTGATGAAGTTGCAGCAAATAATCCATGAATAGATACAAGTAAACTTGATATCTATGGACTTGATGGAAATAACAACGGAATCGTGTGTGAAGCGCTTCCAGCAAGTTAATCACTCTGATAAATAATTTTTAATACATAATATAACAACATGGATATATCTAATATGATACTCGCGAATTTAAAAGGGAAAGCTCTTGAGCAAATAGCAGCCCAAGTTGGTTGAGATAATGCAGCTACTAAAGCAATTGCAGCAAAAGCTCTTCCAATGATACTTGGACAGCTCTCAAAAAATACTGAATCAGAAAAATGAGCAGAAGATCTTAATAATGCTCTTAACTCTCATCTTGGAGAATCAAAAATAGATATAGCTGATGGGAAAAATATCCTCGGGCACATATTCGGAGGATCAGATAAGGCTATAGCAGAGGTTGCAAAAGCATCTGGACAATCAAAAGAGGAAACATCAGGAGTAATGGGAGCTCTCAGCTCTGTAATAATGGAAACACTCGGTGACCAAAAAAAAGCTGCATCAGGATTTGGTACTGGTGATCTCATGAAAATGCTCTCATGAGTAGGAAAAGATAGTGATATACTCGGTATGGTAATGGATCAAGATGGAGATGGTGATTTTGATAAAAATGATGCTATGAAATTTGGAATGGGATGGATTAAAAGTAAGTTTTTAGGAAAGTAAAAGATTATTCTTTCTAGTACCCAGGGCTGAAGTCACGGGGCTTTTTGTTTGTTGTAGATGGGTTAATGTAAAAAAAGAATGCTAGAAATCACTTATTTTTCTTTTAAATTTCTTTCATAAATCCAAAGAGAGATGAATGAAATAAATCGATTCATTCTGAGTCATTTATGTCTTAAAATCTGAGTATTTAAGACTCAATTATATCACTCCAAATCATTGTTA
>JAJOLH010000025.1 GCA_021129415.1 Candidatus Altimarinota bacterium
ACACTCTATATACTTCTTCAAGAGTTGTATGTCATTGAAGAGCTTTTATAATACCATCTTGCTCTAGTGATATCATTCCATCTGCAATTGCTTGCCTATTTATATTAAAAGCTGAATCTCCTCTCAAAATCATACCCTTAACTCAAGGAGAAATCTCTAACATTTCGTATATTCACACTCTTCATTTATATCCATTTCCACCACATACATCACATCCTACTGCCTTATAAAAGCTTGGAGATTTAAGTTTTTCTGCTCATACTCTAGAAAGAAGTTCTTTTTTAGGAGTAATAGAGAGAGAATGTTTTATATTCTTAAGCGTAGCTGGGTCGATCTCTGAGAGTGGCATTGGTACTTTACATTCATTACACACACGTTTCACGAGACGTTGAGCTATAATTATATTTAGTGAAGCTGGGATGAGAAACGGTTGAACTCCCATATTAAGTATACGAGTAATTGTCTCTGCTGCGTTGTTTGTATGTATAGTGGACAGTACAAGATGTCATGTCAAAGATGCCTCAATGGCAATATCTACCGTCTCCTTGTCCCTCATCTCTCACACCATAATAATATCTGGGTCTTGTCTTAATGCTGTCCTTAATCCGTTTGCAAAGGTATATCAAATTCCTGGTTTAACCTGACTTTGAGAAATTCCATCAACTTGGTTCTCGACAGGATCTTCAAGCGTCATAATATTTATATCTGGTGCATTGAGCATCGTAAGAATAGAATATAAGGTTGTTGATTTACCAGATCATGTTGGTCAACTTGTAAGTATGACTCCATTTGGAAGAGAGATAGCTTTTTCTAATAGCTCTTTATTTCGCCCTTCTATACCAAGCATATTCAGTTCTGGAATCTTCTTACTCTTGTCTACAATACGCATAACTATTTTCTCTCCATGTACTGTAGGGAGAGTAGAAACACGAAGATCAAGAGGCTTACCATCTATAGATTGACTAATACGTCCATCTTGTGGTACTCGAGACTCGTCAATTTTAAGTTCTGATATTATCTTAAACCTAGCAATAACTCCTGCATGGAGAAAGGACTGGTATTCTAGGATTTCCTTTAAATCACCGTCTACACGATAACGAAGACGAACAAATGAACTTAGTGGCTCGATATGTATATCTGAAGCTTCAGCCAAAACTGCAGCTAAAATGATAGTCTCACATATCTTTTGAATATTGTCTCATTTATATACGAGGTTTTTTAACTCCTCTAATGTTGTAGTATAGTCCATATTTACTTTGTCAATATGCTTATTTGTTTGTTGTAACTCACCTGTATTTTAGATAACTGTTGTTTTAGAGTGACTACTTGCTTATATAGAGCGGATATATTTTCCCTACTCGCAATTCCTGTTCTTATTTGCAGGACATCATTAGCCAATGATAACATAACACTATCAAGAGACTGTAGATTCTTAATTGAGAGTAGCGCATTACCATCGCTGTATTTATATGCCTGACTTGTATACTTTTTAGTATTTAATGCGATTTCAGAAGAAAGGTCTGTATATAGAGTCAGAAAGTTCTCTATGTATTCTTCCATCTTATATCCTGGTACACCAGCAACGTAAAACGAGAGCTCTATCTCCATATTGATTTTTTCCCGGCCTTGCGCTCATTTCATAGCATCTATTAATCATTCAGTCTTTAGGGCTGATGAGTCCGGGTATTTTTCGAGTGAAAAATTCTTTATATCAGCAATTTGGTTTTTATATATATTATAGTCTATCTGCCCGTCGGTACCCTCAAGACGTTTATTAATAAAATTATCACTATATACACTCAGTTCGTCCCCTTCAACATATATCCCTCATACTCTTTCGAAGTAATATATAAAGTCGATCACGTCTCTTTTTTGACCTTCTATTTTAAATACAAGTGGTATACTAAAAATATCTTCTTGAAGAGAGTCGGATTCTTCTTCAGTTTCACCAGCATTTCACTGTCTCTCTAGATTTCAAATTCCAATTTCTCCTTTTGAGGAAAGATTGAAACTATAGAGTATATTTTCAACATAATTCGTAAAAAAGAAATCGCTGAGTCATTCATCTGAAAATATATTTTTTTCATCATATACAGGAAGCACCGTACTTAGAGCCTTATCTTTAACTATATATTCTTCAGAACTTTTTTCTGCGCTCACCTCTAGTTTCAACTCATTTAAAAATGTATCATAATCCTGTCCTCAAGAGTTATTTAAGTTACTTACATAAAACTCCTGTGTAACATTTTTCATGAGATTTTGGGTGTATGCATCTTTTGAAAGCTCAGATCACCGTATCGAGGTTTTAAAATCTCAAAAAGACACTCATTTTACAGAAACTTCTTGAAATTTATTGTAAGCATCTAAGAGAGTCTCTTTTTTGGACTCAATCTCTGTCACGCGAGGATATAAAAACAAGACTAGTGCTGCTATAAGAACAAGAAGAAAAAATATATTTACGATAACTCCTTGTACAATGGAGTTTTTCATTCTTTTGGTAAGTTTCATATCTATCTATTAAAAATTTAAGTTTTCCTCAGGAGAGTATTGTAACTCTACACTAAATGTAGTTTTCTGCGTATATGGTCCAGACTGTATAGCTGTTGATGTCAACGCTTCAGGTCTTTGAACTATAGTGAATAAGGAGTCTCTATAGTTTTCTATAAAATATAAAAAACTACTCGCTCTGGAGATTGAAGTTCCTCACGATGGAAGTATTTCAATATTTCAGTTATTAAGAGTTACGATATCAGTGTTCCAATCAGATGAAAAAGTATCACAAGTGATGTTAAGTGTATTGTTAGCGATGAATATATCATAGCAGGCTACTTCTCCTTTATCTGTAGGAGAAAAGACGTTTTTAAGCTCATCAAAAGCTACCAAAATATCAATTGGCTTTAACCTTGTTGCGTTCTTTTCTAAGAGGAACGATACTTTCCTAGATAAATTAAAGTTCTCAATACTATATATATCTCATAACACAGGAAAAAGTTCTATTGATTGATCATTTATCTTTTTAGAAAGTTTCGCTTCGTATTCCTCTAATATTGGTGTAACACCAAAACATGAATCTGGAGTTATCTCATTGCTTCATAGAAATATATTACAAATTGGAGCAAGAAAGCCGTATTCTCTTTTTGTACTATCCTCTTGTATAAATATATAGAATGAACTCACTACTAAACCAATAAACAATATAGTATTCAATGTGAAAAATAAGGTTCCAACTTTTTTTAGATAGTAATACGTATCCTTTTGTTGTAGCTGTTCCTGCTTGCTTACCTCATCTTTTATATCCTCTGAATTAGTGAATTCATCAAATATATTTTCTGAATCAATAGGGGTATTCTCTTGTTGGTTTTTTTCTTGAGCCATGATATTAAATTAAAGTTATCTTCCTTTATATTAGCATAAAGGATGCTTTTATCAAAGATAAAGGACTTTACAATACCATATATATTTTACTGTTTATTTACCTTCCAAAATTTCTAAGAGTTTTGAGCTTGATCCATATCTTATTTTTATATCACTTGGGAAACTATTGAGGAAGTTATTTCCCCATTTAGTTGTGTATATTCGGTTATCAAGAAATACAACAACACCTGTATCTTTTTTAGTTCTTATAAGTCTTCAAAAACCTTGTTTTAGCTTTAATACTGACTTAGGGATAGCATACTCAGAAAAACTGTCTTTAAATAGTTTTGAGCGCGCTTTAAATATTGGGTCACTTGGAACAGCAAATGGGATTTTATGAATAATTAAATACTGGAGGTCATTCCCCGGGATATCAATACCCTCCCAAAAGGTATCTGTTCAAAGGAGTATAGATTTCTCTGGGTGTTTTTTGTAAAAATCTATTTGCTTATATTTACTCCCACTGATTGATTGGGCTAATAAATGCATATTTTGCTGCTCTAGTTCAATCTTTAAGTGAGTATACACCTCTCTAATAGCAAAAAATGCTGTGAATAAGACAAGAGTCCTTCATCATACT
>JAJOLH010000064.1 GCA_021129415.1 Candidatus Altimarinota bacterium
TATTATCAAATTAAGTTTTCTTCTTCCCATTCTTTTAATTTATCAACACTCTCTAAGCTAAATTTTGTGTCTATTTCTTTTCCTCAGAGTAATATATAAGTTGCTATGATTCCTGGAGTTTGCCCTGAGAGAAACTCTTTGAGCTTATGGATTTGATCCAGTTTGCATCATGCTGGGATTTCAACTACGTACTTAGTTATTTTAGGCTGCTCATTTTTCTCTACTTTTTCTGTTTTGTTTTCAGCAATCTTATCCTCGAGCTTCTCATCTGACCTAGCGTCATCAGTTGATTCCTCCTCTGGAGTATTTTCCTGAGCTGTAAGTATTTTACGTTTTTTATCATCGAGGAGTCACATATCCCTGGCTTGTTCTCTCACTTGCGTTAGGTTTGCTGCTACTATTTTCCGAGCTCTAATACTCTTGCGACGATAATCAAAATTGATATCAAGATTTCACTCAATAATAACAACTTTTCAAATATCTACTTTATCTTTGTGTTCATCATAATCTCTATCAAATATAGCTACTTCAAAATCATAATCAAATCCTTCGCAATAGAGAAACATCATGTTTTTCCCTGTTTTTGTAATTATTTTTCGTAGATCTACTATAATTCCTACTACTGATAATTGTTGCTTTTGGAGCTTCTCTTTAAATGCTTTTTCATCTTTTTTGAATTCTACTTGCAGCTCTTCGAGTGGAGTTTTAAGCATTTGTGTTGATCTGGAACGTCTTTGGCAGTACATACGGAGATTATCGAGTGGATGTCCAGTTACCATGTATCAGAGGACGTCTCTTTCTCCAAAAAGTTTCTGTTCAAAACTCAGTGGTTTCGCTTCAACGAGAGAATACCCATCATCAAAATCTTCCCCTCACATTCCAGATTCAAACAGCCCTATCTGTGATGATTGTCGTTTTTTCTCTTCATTTTTAGAGGCTCTGATTATTCCATCAATATTTTCAAGGAGAGTTGCTCTCTCTCAAAACATATCCATCGCTCAGGCATAGATCAGTGCTTCAAGTGATTTTTTAAGTAATATATCTCGACCACCTCTCTTAATAAAGTCGTCAATATCAGCAAACGGCTTCTCTTTTCGAGCTTCGAGTATCGCATCAATTGGTCAATCTCCAAGTCACTTTATAGCCTTGAGTCCAAAACGAATATGCGTATCATCTACATAAGTAAAATGTTTGAGTGACTCATTGATATCTGGACGCATAATTTCGATTCCATTTTGTTGCGCTTCTCCGACTTCGAGGATAATTCTATCCATATTATCTTCATCCGAGGTCATCATAGACGTGAGGAACTCTGTTCTATAGTGCGCTTTGAGATAAGCTGTTTGGTAGGCAATAAATGCGTAACAGGCAGCATGAGATTTATTAAACGAGTAGTTGGCAGCTGGCTGGATCATCTCCTCGTAGATATACTTTGAGGTTTCAGGTTTATATCACTTAAAATCAGCAGCTTTTTGTACGAATTCTATTTTTAGCGCTTCTACAACATCAAGTTTTTTCTTACCAACTCAACGACGCAGGATATCTGCTTCACCCAGACTAAATCATGCCATATATTGCACGATAAACATGAGCTGCTCTTGGTATACCGCAATACCGTAAGTTACATCGAGTATTTGTTTTAGGTCTTCTTCGAGTTTTCTTTTTTCTTCTGCTATTTCCTCAGCGCTGTATTTCTTCTTCTTGAGTATTTGTTCTAAATCTTCTGTCATATACTTAATCTCTTCTCTCCCATATTTACGGTCAATATACGCAGGGATATAAGCAAGAGGACCTGGACGATAGAGTGATACCATCGCAATAAGATCCTCGAAACTATCTGGAGCAAGGTCTTTGAGATACTTCCGCATCCCCTCAGACTCAAACTGAAAAACTCAAGTCGTATCTCCGTCAGCAAAAATCTTGTAAACATCCTGATCATCAAGTGGTACGTCTAAAATATCTACCCAATTTCATTTTGAGTGCTCTATAATCTCTTGAGCACGTTTAATAATTGTCAGATTTCTTAGTCAGAGGAAATCCATTTTTAAGAGTCCTAAATCCTCGAGTGGGTAAGCTGAGTATTGCGTCACAATTGAGTTAGCATCTTTTGGTGGATGCGCAAGAGCCGTAAAATTTGTCATTGACTCAGGAGCAATAATAACCGCGCAAGCATGAACTCAGAGTTGCCTGACGTTTCCCTCTATTTTGAGAGCATTGTCTATGATGTTTTTATATTTTGGATTTTTGTCATATGCATCTTTAAACTCTACTGCATCTTCCAGTGCTCCTTGCAGCTTTGTTCCTGGTTTATCTGGTATGAGTTTTACAAGTTCATTCATTTCCCCAAACGGAACTCACATAACACGTCCAACATCTTTTACCGCAGCTCTCGCTGCAAAAGTCCCAAAAGTACATATTTGTGCTACTCTATCCTCACCGTATTTATCTCGACAATATTCTACTACTTTATCTCTGTCATTGTCGGCAAAGTCGGTATCGATATCAGGCATCGATACTCTGGCAGGATTGAGGAACCTCTCAAAGAGTAGATCATATGGAAGAGGGTCTATATCTGTAATCCCTGTCAAAAATGCCATAAGACTTCCCGCAGCTGATCAACGGCCAGGTCATACTGGAATATTGTTACTTCGTGCCCAACCGATATAGTCAGCTACTATGAGGAAATATGCGTTAAATCACATTTCGTGAACTACGACAAGTTCGTATTCTAGACGCTCTATCTTGTCTTGTAAGTCTTGAGTGAAGGTAGCAAGTATGCCTTTCTTTTTTTCTGAGTAATATGTCAGAGAGAGAGTTTTTAGCTCTTCTGGTGAGGTTTCTGTAAGTTTAGTAGACAAACTTGGCATGTCTATCTTTTGCACCAGGTCAAAGATAATTTCTTGCGAGATTTCAGTTTTATGTCTCCAATTTAAACCAATATATGACAAATACCTAAGATACCACTCATCACTTGAAAGTTCTTTTTTAGGAGTGTTTCCAGGATTTTCTTTTTGATATTCTTGCGCTTTTTCAAACAACTCTTGCATATCCTCTGGCAACTCAAAAGTTGGAATCAAGATTCATCCTGTCTCAATTTGTATGTCTACCATGTCAGCTATTTTTCCAGTATTTTCAAGAGCCTCAGGAATATATCCAAAAATTTCCGTCATCTCTTCCTCAGAAAGAAAGCTATAATCTCCTCTCATGAGTGTTGGTCTGTCTGGGTTTTCTACCTCGTGTCATGTACCAAGTGCCATGATAACATCTTGCGTTGTCTTATCTTCTTTATCGACATAATAAGAGTTTTGGCATGCTACAAGTGGCACATCATACTCTTTATAGAGATCTATAAGAGTATCAGTAACGAGTTGTTGTTTTGGTATATCAGGATGATACAAAAGTTCAAGAAAATAATTTTCTTTTCCAAATATATCTTGATATTGCTTTATTCTATCGTGAATATCTTCTTGAGATTTTCCTGATAATATATAGTAGGCTATCTCACCTCAAATAGGTCAGCTAAGACATACTACATCTTTTGAAAATTCTTTTAGATCACTAAACTCTATAGCAGGTGTTTGACCTGCATTATCAAGGGAAGCCTTTGATGCAAGCGCTATTATATTTCTGTATCACTCTCCTGACTTCGCGAGAAGTACAAGCTTGTGATTAAGTCTTTCATCTGTTTCAGATTTCACAAAAACTTCCGATCAAAGTATTGGAGTTATTCACTCTTTGACGCAAGTTTTATAAAACTCATGGCAGCCATGGAGGTTTCATGTGTCAGTTATTGCTACTGCTTTCATCTTATACTCTACAGCTTTTTTTATGTAGTCAGCAGGTTTTGGTAAGCCCTCTAGTATAGAATAATGTGTATGTGTATGTAAGTGGACAAATGCCATGTTTGCGTGTGTTATTAGTTTTATATAGTGTATTTATTTTTCATTA
>JAJOLH010000001.1 GCA_021129415.1 Candidatus Altimarinota bacterium
ATGGTATGGCTGAAGCGGTGGCAGCGCAATTTGATGAAGAACTCCGACATCGACGTGTACATAGTATTGAAAAAGAAGTGCGCTTTGCGCTGGTAGATCGTCTCAAAGCAATGCCACTTACTATAACCGGTACTATGGGACTCGATAGAGCTGTTATTTCTGATGGTGGCGTAGATATGTCTGAAGTAGATACTAAGACAATGGCTTCGAAGAAAGTACCAAACTTATATTTTACAGGAGATGTATTGCACATCAATCGACCTTCAGGAGGGTTTAGTCTTCAGTTATGCTGGACTACGGGATGGGTCAGTGGAAGTAGTGTGTAGAACATAAAAAAGAACGGCGCCTGCAGGCGCCGTTCTTTTTATGTTACTTATTTAAACCAACTTCCTTTGTGTGGTACGCAAACAGTCCTGGTTTACCTAAGCCGAGTTCGTGAATATTTAATCCGTGTTGGTGAATATCTGTCTTTCTCTGGGTGACAAAGGGGAGATTGGTGACTTGCAGGCCATACTTTGCCATTGTGTCTGATTCATCTAAAGTAAGTGTCACTACAAGTGTAAAGTGTCCTCGAGTACCTGCTTCCACCTTGTACATATTGTCTACAATTGGCATATCGCTTAACACCAAGCCGACAGAAGTGCCTGCTTGAGTATCGCCAGTCTCACTTGTGCTGAATGTGTACCCTAGTAGAGGGTTTGTGATATCGTTTGTTTCAGTACGCTCAGTTACTACTGGGATGTATACATCTTTTTTTGCAAATCCAAAAGAAAAATCGATGGTATAGAGTGCAGTGTGGTCGGTAACTCGTGTTGCGGTACGGTCAGTTGCAAAGTAACCAAGGCTTGTGCTTGGTGTCAAAAGTAACAGAGCCGCAGAGAACAAAAGTGTTTGTGAAATAGTTTTAATAGCCATGCGTATATTTTAACGTAGCATACACTGTGTGCAAAGGGTGCACACATAATAGAAGTAGCGTACCATGAGGTGTAATGCACGATGATTCTCAAAATATGAGTGATGAAGAAATAGTTTCAATGGCACTGCGAGATAAGGCTTTTTTTGGTCATATTGTCATGCGGTATGAAAATAAACTCTCGGCATACATTATGCGTTTAGGTATTCGTAATGTTGAAGATAGACAAGATACTTTACAGGATATTTTTATTAAGGTGTATAAAAACCTTAATGGTTTTGATAAAACACTTTCTTTTTCCTCTTGGGTGTATCGTATTGCTCATAATGAAGCCATTTCTGCATATCGTAAGAAGAACGTACGTCCTGAAGGTCACCTGATTGATGCAGGCAACGAGCATGTTGCACGCGAGATGACCAAGGAAGAGGATGCGGAAAAACACTTTGATGAAAAACTGAATGCAGCTGAAGTGTATAAGGCTCTTCAGTTAGTAGACGAAAAATACAAGAATGCTCTGATACTTCGATTTTTTGAACATAAAGAATATGAAGAAATATCCGATATTCTTAAAATCCCAACAGGGTCAGTCGGAACACTGATACATAGAGGGAAGAAGCAGTTGCGAGAGAAAGTCGACACCAAACAGATTGATATATGAACAAAAATAAACTAAAACTACATACGGACAACTCGTCACTTACTTGTGCGGTCCTTTCTCGTATCGAGAATGACGCGGTGGTGCCCCACGCAGCATGGAAGTTTATGTGTATGAATTGTCTAGTGTGGGCCGCTTGGGCACTTACGGTGATTTTTGGTGCTGTATCGGTGGCAGTCCTTATATATATGGGTGATTATGCTCGATTTGCATTGTATGAAGCAACACATGAGACTCCTCTTTCATTCTTCATTGGAGTATTTCCTTATGTCTGGTTTGTTACTTTTGTAAGCATGGGCGTATTTGCCTATTATAATATGCGTCATACGAAGTCCGGCTATAAATATCCCATATGGCAATTATTTGGCAGTAGTGTGTTATTTAGTATTGCAGGGGGTGTAATACTCCAGATATTTGGCGTTGGGTACATTATTGATACACAACTTGCCAAGAGTATGCCTGTATATCGGTCGCTAGAACATTCTGAAGAACGAATGTGGCAAAATCCTTCAGAAGGGAGGTTGTTGGGAACATTTACCGCAATGGATGAGAATGATGAATTGTATGTATTCCATAGTTCTGATAAAGGCACATGGAATATCCAGACCAAAGAACTGCGTGATGTTGACCGTCAATTACTTAGCTCAGGCAGTGTAGTGCGAGTGCTGGGAACTACTACGAATCAGGCAAATAAACAGTTTCATGCCTGTGGTGTGTTTCCGTGGATGTTTGATAAAAATGTCACATTAAAGGATATGAAGAAAGACAGGAGGGTATTTGTTGAGCGGATGTATGAACATATGGAAACGGGGGATAGGTTACAAGGATTAGAGAAAGAAGTATTTAAAGAAGAGCAAGATATGCCGTTTGAAGAGATGAGTATATGTGCAAATCTCTCGGTGGTTAAAAGGATGAAATTTTGAGATTGAGATACATAAAAGCCGGTGCCTTTGGCACCGGCTTTTATGTATCCTACTCCATGATTTTTACAAAATCATGGTGAATATTGCCTTTTTGAAAGAATGGGTGTATGGTGGACGTACATAAGGCACTTTTGTCGCATGTTGGATATTAACAACTCAATATATTGATCTTTTTAAGGTGTAAAACCCTTTGTTTTAAGGCGTATATTGCTTACAATAATTATTTTATAAATTTATGAATATATTTACATATCGAAACCTGGCCACCGCAAAAATTTTTACTGTGCTCGTGGCTGTCTCAATGATTTTAAGTGCGCTTCCTGCGCATATTTTTGTAGCTGATGCTGCGGCAGGAGATGTCGTTCGCTTGAGCGATGGCGCACTTTTTGCAGACTTACAGGCTGCACATGACGATGCAGGCACTTCTGCAGGTGAGACTTTGACTCTTACTGCAGATGTAACTACATCTGAGCAGGTTACTATCACTAAAGGTATTATTCTTGATGGTTCTGGGTATACTCTATCTTCAGATTTTGCAAGACCAGCTTTACCTGGTGGATATAGTAATAATTCTGCTATAGGAGTCCAGACTAATGATGTAACCATCGAGAATCTAACCATTGACGGGTCAGGCGGAACAAAACTTCATGGTGTAAATGTGTATCAGTCTACTGGGGTAGTATTGGACACACTTTCATTTATTGACATTAATCATAGTGCAGTTGTGGTAAATGCATCAAATGTAACTGTGAATAATATTTCAACAAGTAATAGTGGTACTGAAGGACCAGTATGGAAAGTGATTGATGTTGACCCAAAAAGTACTACCGCATCGCTGATTGTAAACGGAATCAGTGCGCATGATGAAGTATTGCCACGACCTCATATTTGGGCACAAAACCCAAATAATGTCACAATTACTGATACAAATAATCAATATAACATGGTCTCTTTCCTTATTTTTGGAGGAGATCGATATCGATTGCGACCTCCAGCAACTATTATTGCCACAAAGATTGTCTGTGATGACGAATCGATGCTTCCAAACTGGGGGAATGGTGCTGCAGGCATTACTTCTACCACTGCGGATGATTTCCTTGCAGCAAATACTTCTTGTCGAGCTGAAGATGGTTGGGAGTTTCAGTGGGCACCGCAAGGTTCGTTTGACCCAGGGGACGTGTTAGAAGGAGAAGCAGATGACCCGTGGACTACTTTTGGGCCAACGGATGTTAATGGCATGACTACACTTACTCTTACTGGAGACCAGATCGACGGAGACAGTGAGATTAAGATACGAGAAGTTCTACAAGATGGATACATTCCATTTACACACGACCAAAATGGTAATACAAATGAAGATGATATATCTGCTGAAATTTACTGTCACACTGACGTAT
>JAJOLH010000042.1 GCA_021129415.1 Candidatus Altimarinota bacterium
ACTCGCATTTTTCCGCGATGTTGACTCGGCCGTAAGGTACGAGAATAATTGTCTAGGAGGACAAAAATATGACTGAATGTAACGATTGGCGCGCTTTAGAGCGTGCTGCAAAACAACAAGGCACTGGCAAATGAGCGCACAAAAAACAAATCCTACAAGGGGGTTTGGGTACCGCTCAGCTCCTCCTCCACCAAAACCAAGCATCCGCGACATTGTCGTGGATGAAGCTAAAGACGATGCCAATTAGGCTTCAGTTTAAGCTAATTCGGGAACGGCCTTCGGGCCCTTCCCACAACTCAACCGAACTGATATCTTCTAATTTTTAGGAGATATTTTTTGTTATTTTAGGAGAGGGAGAATGTAAGTGTATAAAAAGTATATAAGTATCTATTGATTTTTGAGTATTTATTAATAGAATAATGATAATATTTAATAAAAGTATGTATGACTATATCTAATGTACAAATACCTGATGAAATCTATAAAAAATTGGCTCATAAGAAAAATATTTCTTATGAAGATATTATAGAGTGCTATGAAGATACTTTTGAGTATGAAAAAGTATGAATGGAAGCATGAGATTTTAAAAATTTTTTAATTTCAGAATTATCCCATGACTAAGTCATATATTAAGAGATTAAAAAAATATCCATCTCACTTCCAGTTTAAATTTATCGATATTATCTCAAGAATTGAATCTTGAGATTTTTCTGATTTAGATATTACAACGATTCAATGAGAAAAAGACTGCTATCGATGTAGAGTTTGAAAATTTAGAATTTTATTTCATAAAGATAGTTTAGAAAAATATATTATTAATGATATAGGGAGTAGATGAGATATTTATAAGTAAAGGTTATGAATACAGAAATTTTCAAAAAAACATATGAGATGCTCAATCCAGAGCAACGTGATGCCGTAGAAACTTTGGACGGAGCCGTGATGGTTATCGCAGGGCCCGGGACAGGGAAGACCCAGATTATAGGGATGCGAACAGCAAATATCATTCTTAAGGCTGGAGTGGATCCAAGTAATATACTTATTACGACTTTTACGGAGGCTTGAGTAATAGCAATTAGAGAAAGACTTATTGAGATGATAGGAAGCGATGCGTATAGAGTGAATGTTTCAACGATACATAGCTTTTCTCAAGATGTCATTAAAACATTTCCCGAAAAGTTTACAGTAGAGAAACTCGATACTCCTATAGATGACATCGAGAGTATGGAGATACTCTCGCAGATAGTCTCAGAGAAACTCAGAAAATGAGAACTGGAATACCTCACAAGTTATGGAGACACGCTCTTTTATGTACGTCATATTAAAACAGCGATTAATAATCTCAAACGTGAGTGAGTAGGTATTAAAAAGTTTGAAACATCTATTGCAGAAGAAACCGAGAAATCTCTTGCGTGGCTCGAAGAAAAACGAAACAACAAACGGATTAAGCGTATAGAAAAATACGAAGATGAACATGAAACAAAAATCTGAAAACTCACAGAACTACAGAGTATATTTGAAATATATAATAAAACTCTTAGAGAAAGGCATCTCTATGATTTTAATGATATGATTAATTTTGTACTAGAAAGATTTAGAGAAGATAAAAATCTCAGAGCACATTATGCCGAGACGTATCAGTATATCATGCTCGATGAATATCAAGATACCAATAATCCACAAAATGAAATTGTGGATTTGATACTCAGTTATGGAGACACTACTAACATTATGGTTGTAGGAGATGATGATCAGTCTATTTATCGATTTCAGGGGGCAAATATCGAGAATATGCTTGATTTTACAAGTACATATCCCGACGCAAAGATTATCGTGCTAGATAAAAACTATAGATCTCAGCAGGCTATTCTTGACGCAAGTAAAAACCTGATAGAAAATAATTCAGAGCGACTCATCTCTCGAATACCTGGACTGGATAAACAGTTATTTGCGCAAAGAGGTTTTGAGTTACAAACTCCACATCTCTATATGGCTCTCTCTGATATAGATGAGAGATTATATATAAAAGATCAAATACAAATATTGATCAATAATAAAGTAAAGATGCAAGAAATTGCTGTAATAGTTCGTTCAAATAAAGAAGTAGAAATATTTTCAGAGTTTTTAAAATCATATGATATAGCAGTGAGCTCAAAAATAGACTCAAATATACTAGATTCAGATTATATTTCTGAAATAATAACATTTTTTAAACTCTTAGAGAATCCATATTCTGATGAAATAGGATTTATAAATCTTCTGAGATCTTCACTGATAGAGATAGATAATATGGATATATTAAAAATAAATAATTTTCTCTATAGGGAAAACTATGTGAGACGAGGAAATAAATTAAAAATATTTGATATACTCAGAGATGAGCAGGCCCTTGAGCAAATAGGAATAGAAGATACAACTCATATTTCTAAATTTGTGGAAGATTATCTGGACGCTCAGATGCAATTTGCTCAGCATAATTTTATTTTTGCATTTTCGTATTTTCTCAAGACTTTTGGAATATTTGAACATGTACAATCATGAGGAAGTTTTGAAGACATGCAAGATGTGTATACGCTCTTTCATAGTATTAAATCATGGTCACTTTATACAAAAGAACTTTCTCTGTGAAATATAATTTCAAAAATAGATTTGTATGAAAAATATGGCTATAGAATAAACAGGCAATCTCAATGAGAAACATCTCTATGAGTACAAATAGTGACAGCTCATGGCTCAAAATGATTAGAATATGAATATGTATTTATTCCAGGACTGTATAGTGGAAATTGGGATTGAAAATCTATGAGGCAACTCATCAAACTTCCAGAAGGAATTGCAGGAGATGGACTGCAATTTGCACTGTGAGAGGATATGTCTGATGCAGAAAGAAAAAAATATGAAAAAGATAGGCAAGAGCAAGAAGACCGAAGATTATTTTTTGTCGCTCTTACGCGGGCTAAATATTTGCTTTACCTTAGTTTTCCTGCAAGTATTCTCTGAAAAGCAAAAATTATTTCTCCATTTATAGGAGAGTTGTGAAAACTCGTGAGTATAGAGTCTCTGGCAAAAAGAGAGGATATTTCGACTGATATGAAAAACGAGATACTGCAAGAATCTCGGCTTATATCATATAACTCAGAGGAAATAGAATATATAGGAGAGTTTATGAAGAGCTATAAACTCTCAGCGAGTGATTTGAACTGTTTTCTTGTTGATCCTAAAGAATTTCTCTATAGATCAGTGTATAGATACCCATTTCAGGATAATGAAAATTCTATTTTTGGAACAATGTATCATCGTACTCTAGAATTATTTTACAAAAAGATTCTCGATTCGTGAGAAGTTCCGGAATATAGTTATATGGAATATGTCTACCTTAAACAATTAGAACGTGAATATCTCTCTAGTGAAGAGAAAACGAGACTCAAAAAACGATGAGTAGAATCACTTAAATGATATTATGAAAACTACAGCTGAACTTTTACAGCTCCACTCAAAACAGAGTATAGATTTTCTCGAAGAAATATATTTTTTGATGGGATTCCTATCACTGGGATTATTGATAAAATAGAGTTATTATCTGATGACTTTTCAGAGAACACTTCATGATGAAGTCTCTTCTCTCAAAATATAAAAATTACAGATTATAAAACTTGATCTGTTAAATATACATGAGAGATCAAGGGAATCGATAAAGCTTGAAACAAGGACGATTGATACGAACGGTGAAGATATGGGAGACAACTCATGTTTTACAAGCTTCTTTTTGATAATGACTTTGAGCTATCGTCACAGTATAATCTCTCTAGCTTAGAACTTGATTTCTGTGAATGAAAGAAATGAAACTATAAACGAGTAGAGGTAGATTTTA
>JAJOLH010000039.1 GCA_021129415.1 Candidatus Altimarinota bacterium
ATCATTTCTCCATGAAGTGTAGATTTTCATTCTGCGAATTGTTTATCTACGAGTACTATAACAACAGTTTTTGAAATAAAACTCGACCACGATGATATAAAAATATCAAAATAATTCAGTCCTCATTTAATAAGTGATTGATACTCTATATCTGTATTTACGAAATACCCTAAATCAGCAAAAACCTCAACAATTATGTCTGCCGTAGAGTTCATTCCAAGCCCTGCTGCTCATGTAACGCGAATATTGAGTCTCATAGATTTTTCTTGAAAATATTACACAAAATAATACAAAAAAATATCTATTTTTCAAACATAAGAATATAAAACTCTTTTTTTGCATCAAATACAAAAATATGCTATTTTATTAGTATATATATATATTTATTCATATGTAATGGCTCCAAAAAAGGACTCTACATCAACTGAAGAATTAAAAAATGCTGTTCTCGCACAAGAAGAAAAAAAAGAGTATCAATCTGATAAATTTACAAAGATTGAAACTCAGGTAAAAGACGCTCTATCTCGGCAAGCAACGGACGATGCCCTACGTGATGTATCTATCTGAGCGCTTGTAGTGTGAAGCTCTGATGTACACTACGAATGCTTTGAAACCTATGTTGTAGTGAGATTTCGTATAGACTGAGTGCTGGTTGATATTTTTAGACTCACGCACGCAGAATATAAAAAAATTGTTGAGAGACTCAAATATGCTGCTGGCCTCAAACTCAACATCTCAAATGTACCTCAAGATGGAAAATACTCATTGAAAATAGATGGAAATAAAAAAATAGACGTCAGAGTATCTACTCTCCCAATTCATTATGGAGAAAATATTGTTTGTCGTATCCTCGACTCACAAAAAGCTATTATTGATTTTGAGGACTTATGATTTTTCTGGACGTCAAAGAGGATGTTAGAGAGAGCAGTATCTCAAAAGGATGGTATGATACTTATAACTGGTCCTACAGGTTCTGGTAAAACCACTACTCTGTATACTATACTTAATAAGCTCAACTCCCGGGAGAAAAAAATCATCACTTTAGAAGATCCTATTGAATATGAACTTGAATGAGTAGTTCAATCTGAAATAGATGATAAAAATGGTATTACTTTTCAATCTGGGCTGAAAGCATGTCTCAGGCAAGATCCTGATATCATAATGGTCTGAGAAATACGTGATTATGAGACTCTCAATACTGCAACATCAGCTTCTCTTACTGGGCATCTTGTACTATCAACCCTCCATACAAAATCTGCAGCAGATACGCTCGATAGAATAATTAATATGTGACTCAAGCCATATATCTTAGCGTCTGCTCTGGACACTATTATCGCTCAAAGACTCGTTCGTCGTATATGCCCTGATTGTAAGGTTGAAAAAAAGAAGACACCTCAAGATATAGGTATCCTCGAAGCTATGATGAAAGAGACTGGTATGCAAGCACTCTCTACAGATCATATGAAGCTCTATAAATGAGAGTGATGTAGCACTTGTAATAACTCTGGTTATAAAGGTCGAATGGGAGTCTATGAAATAATCACGCTTAACGAAAAAATACGTGATCTCATAAGAAGTTGAGGATCAGTTGAGGAAGTTATTTCAGAGGCAAGAAATTGAGATCTTATAACAATGAAAGAAGATGGTATCCTGAAAGCCATAAAGTGATTTACAACTATAGAGGAAATACTCAGAGTTGTATAAATAAAAAGTTTGTTGCCGTAGATCATGAATACGATCTTGTTATAAGTGTCCACCCTCCTCAGGCAGCTTCCATATCACAGTAGGTTGTCGTACTGGAATATTCGTCTCATCTTCTGTAAGGATTCAGAGTTTACGTCCATAAACTTTTGGAAATCTATCTTCAAAGTTTGCGTTCGCTTGGGTAGATAGGTCTAGATTATAGGAAACATCTGAGAGTTTTACCATTTAGCTAATTCTGTTAGAGTCTCGTGCTCAGGTTAGATATCCTGAATAGGATACAAATCCTATAGTAGAAAACACTCATACTATCGTAATAACTACTATAAGTTCAACGAGCGTGAAAGCTCGAATATTCATCGACTTCATAAGGTAATTTTTAAGAATTATTTTATTTATGTGATTATACTATTATTATAGCTCATAAGCGCAAGTTTAGTGTTCTTGTCTGAATATATCATTATACTATAAATATGTTCACGGGTATCATTGAGAAAAAATCTTCTATTTTGTCGGTAGATTGATGAAAGTTTACAGTTGAAAATCATTTCTGAAGCGATCTTAAGGTGGGTCGGTCGATAGCCCATGATGGAGCTTGCATGACTATCGAGTCTTTTAATGATAACGCATACAGCTTCTTTGTTATGGAGGAGTCGCTTAATAAGACAAACTTTTGAAACAAAAGACCTTGAGGTTATTTCAATATCGCGCGATGTTTCAAAGCTGAAGATAGAGTGGACGGGCATTTTGTAAGTGGGCACATCGATATATCTTGAGTAGTAAGCTCTTTAGACAAGAAAACTGACGGATCACTCATTGTCTGAGTAGATTTTAGTGAAGAGTTCTCAAAGTTTACCATCAAAAAATGATCCATTGCAATAAACTGAGTGAGCCTGACTGTTGTAGATAAAAAACCTGCTTATATTTCTGTTTCTCTCATTCCTCTCACGCAAGATTGGACAAACCTGTGAGACCTACAAGTCTGAGAAAGTGTAAATTTAGAGTTTGATATGCTTGGAAAATACATACTAAATATGCATCATGATTCGTAAAATTTCAGGAGAGGTAATCCATGGAGAAAAACTTGGCCGTAAACTCGGATTCCCTACTGCCAATGTTTCTTACAGTTCAAGTGACATTGAAGATGCTGTTTTTCATTTAAATATCATAGTAGATGAAAAGATATATAGTTGAATGTGAAGTCATATGGTCAAAAAAAATGTCTTTGAAGCTCATATCTTTGATTTTGACTTGGATATCTACTGAGAAAATATAGAGATAATTTTGCTTAAAAAAATTAGAGCGAACAGAAAATTTTGATCTCTTGATGATCTAGTAAAACAAATTCAAGCTGATCAGGAGTTAATTAAGTCGCAAAGATTACATGTTCTCACTTTTGGAAGTTTTGATCACCTTCATGAGTGACATGGATATTATTTGCAAGAAGCAAGAAAGTATTGAAATCACCTAATAACCATAGTTGCAAGTGATAAAAATATCACGAAAATTAAAAATATAGATCCAAAATATAGATTAAAGGAGCGCGTAAAAGCGCTTAAGGATTCATGATTCTCAGACGAAGTTATTCCTGGTAGTGATACTGATCCCATGCAATGGATTGAGCTATATAAACCTCATGCTATATGTCTAGGCTATGATCAAAGATGACCATTTGTAGAAAGATTAGAAAGTGAAATAGATAGGCTCTGACTCTCAACACAAATTATACGAATCCCCTCTCATCATCCTGACAGATTTAAAAGTTCCCTATTAAAAAACAACTTATGATAATATAAGTTGTTTTTTAATAGTTATTTTCCTGCTTTGAGTATATCTTGGTATTCTTCAAGTTCACTCCATTTTTGATTATTTGCAAGTCTTGCTTGATCAGGCCAAGTGGTTGGCACGTGTATTTTAAATCTTGATCCTCATGCTTCAAGTATTTCTTCTAAACCTGAGACACCAGCAGCAATAATATCAACGTAGCTATTTATATCATGTTTATTCAGTAGTTTTTCTATAGCAGGTCATATACCTTCTATTAATTGTAAATCATTGTTTTCGTTTCAAGCAGTAGGGACTATAATCTGT
>JAJOLH010000069.1 GCA_021129415.1 Candidatus Altimarinota bacterium
GTTTTCTTCCACTTTGTTTAAAGCCATACTGCTCCCTAACGGGAGCTTTTCTGTCTAAAGACAGGGGTTTTAAACCCGATGTGTAGAAATAAAGTAAATATTCACACATATTAGTGTATGGAAAACCACTACAAAATAAAGCTCCCACTTGTTTTTTATTTGACAAAATAAGCAAGCGTTGCTATAAAGATTAATAGATATTACCGTATATCTAGAGGTATAGTCAAAATATTTTCCCTCGCAAACACTCTGATTCATTTATATTTTTTCGATATTAGAGTATACTGAATGCAACTAACTAAAAAAATATGTACGAATCTATTTTCTTTCTTCTTATCTGAGTCAGTATTTGATACCTGATATTATTTTCTTGGAGAAAAAAGATAAATTATCAGCGAACTCTGAAAACTGTATTTCTCAGGGTTACACTCCCTAAAAAGGAATCTGATCTCGATACTAAAAAAGAAACAACCAAAGATTTTAAAGAAATGGTCTCTCTTATGGAGCAACTCTTTTCTTCCCTCAAAAGTACACATTCAAGTAGAGTTCTCAAAAAAATACTTGGACAAGACACGATGAGTTTTGAATATATAGCACATGAAAGTGAAGTTTTATTCTATATTACTTGTACACGTGACTATAAAAAACTTTTAGAAAAACAAATAAATGGGTTTTATCCTGATGCTATAATAGAAGAAACAAAAGAAATAAATATCTTTGAGAATAGAAAGTCTTTTTCTACGACCTATCTCAATACAGCAAAGAACTTTGCCTATCCTATAAAAACATATCAAAAACTCGAATCAGATCCTATCAATAACATCACGAATGCTTTTTCTAAACTTGATGAAGATCAATCAGCTGCATTGCAAATCCTTGTAAAACCTATTGCTGATAGTTGGCAATGAAAATCTACAAAAATTTCTACAAAGATGATGCAAGCGAAATGATCACATTTCTCACTCAGTCCCCTCAAAATATTAGGGGCACTTTTTTCTATATTTTTTACAAGTAATGAAAACGATAGTTCTCCAAATAATAATTCATCAGCTCTTACACAAGAACGCGCAAAAACGGTGGATGAAAAAGATGATAAGACTTGATATCAGGTTGTCATCAGAATTATCACGACCTGAAACTCAAAAATGGATACAAATACAGAGCTCACAAATATAATTTCAAGTTTTACTCAATTCTCATATCCTGAGCTCAATAAATTTACGTTTACGCATCATCACTCAGAAAATACTCTTATAAAAAATTATATCTATAGGTATTTCAAAAAACCATTTTGGCTCAAAAAAATGATTCTCAATACAGAAGAGCTTTCTTCTATATTTCATTTTCCACATATTAGATATAACGAGACTCCTGAAATAAAGTGGCAAAATTTCAAAGTTGTCAGAGCACCAAATGAAATCCCAAAAGAAGGACTCCTTATTTGAGAAAACTATCATAGAGGAAAGAAAAAAGAAATCCGAATCAAGACAGAAGATAGATTTAGACACTTTTATATTATCGGGCAAACTGGTACAGGTAAATCAAGTACCATGATGTCTCTTGCTCGTCAGGACTTCACCAATGGGAATGGTCTTGCCATCATGGATCCGCATGGAGATCTCGTAAAAGACCTGCTTCCATTTGTTCCTCGAGAAAGAGCTGATGATGTGATCGTATTTGACCCCTCAGATGAGGCTCGTCCTATCTGACTCAATCTCCTAGAAGCTCTCCCAGAAGAACGAGATATGGTAGCGCAGGATGCTAACAACATGATGATTAAACTTTTTTGAAATGAAATATTTGGGCCAAGACTCCAAGATTATTTCCTCAATGGATGTTTAACGCTAATGGAATACCCACAAGGGTGAGCTCTCACAGATATCATCAGACTCTTTACTGATGACGATTTTCAAAAAGATCATGTGAGAAATGTAAAAAATCCTATTGTTAAAGCGTGGTGGGAAAAAACATTTGCAAACATGTGAGACAGAGAAAAGAAGGAAATTATTCCATATTTTGCAGCAAAGTTTTCAGGGTTTATTACTAATAAAATGATGCGTAATATCATCGGACAAACAAAAAGTAGTTTCAATGTCGCAGAATGTATGCAAAATAATAAAATACTCCTTCTTAATCTCTCTAAAGGACTGATCTGAGATCTAAATTCACAGCTTTTGGGTATGATCGTTGTAAGTAAGATACAATCAGCTGCCATGCAAAGGCAACGAATTGAAAAAGAAGAAAGAAAAGATTTCTTTCTCTATATTGATGAATTTCAAAATTATGTAACACCGTCTATAGAATCAATTCTCTCTGAAGCTCGTAAATACCGATTAGGCCTTATACTTGCTCATCAATATCTTGGGCAACTCGAGCAGTCAAACGCACTCACAAAATCATCTCTCAATCTCAAACAAGCTATTTTTGGGAATGTATGATCTGTTATGAGTTATAAGGTTGGTCCAGAGGATGGGGAGTTTATGGCTAAATATTTTCAGCCTACATTTTCGGACGCTGATCTCATCAATATGGACAAGTTTAAGTGAGTCATGAAACTCGCTGTCGATAATCAACCAACTACTCCCTTTTCAATTATCCCTACCAATCCCTATTTAGAATCTGGTGACCCAAAAATTGCAAAGGCACTCATAGAGCTCTCTCGTCTCAAATATGGTAGAGATCAGGCCTTTGTTTCAAAAGAAATAGAGTATAGAATTTGAGTGATGTAATATGAGCTTGCAAGATGAAAACATAAAACTCAAAGCTCAGTTAGAACATGCACGTGAGTGGATGAAAAAAGAAATTGAGTGATGAAAGCATGATTATTCAGAAGTGATTCAGGAGAGGATATATAGTTTCTTCCCTCCTGAATCACTTTCTCATTTCCCAAACTATTGAGTCGAAAATATCGTTTCAGCAGAACTTGTTTATAAGCATCTCTTAGAGTGAGAAAATATAGACGGTGTGTGAGTAATAATTTGATACCAAAAAATAATTGATCAAATGATCGAACTCTATATCACAAAATGATTTAGAAAATATGCACAAAAGCATTCGAAAAATATATCCAATATAAATGATCCACTCGAAAAATCTCTTAGATTAATCATTGAGAAAAAACATATTTTTTCACTATGAAGATTTTATGGAGCACTTAAAATAATATCAGCATGATGAGCTAAGAGTTGATACTTATATGAATTTTCAAGCTACCTAAAGTCAAGAGTATTCCTACAAAAATCTTTGCTAGAATCTACTTTCCTGCTACAATTACAGTGACTCATTGATTTGCATGCTGTTACAGACAAGAGGCATTCAGGAACTCTCTCTAAAAAAGATACTAGCTCAGCGAGGAGTATCATAATATGAGATTTCAAGGATACTAATTGTCTCCTATATATTTTAGCCGCATCGCAAAACACTGATATTTAATTTATAATTTTTTCTCTATGAGACTTTTACTATTCATACCTGCACTTATATATCTTGCTCTCCTTGTTGTAAACTTAGATATATTTAAAACAACAACAGAAATAAATTTCTTCTGGATCATGTCATTTAATATTCCAGTTGTTATATTTGTATCTATATTCTTTATTTTATATATTCTTCTTCTTTGGGTTGGTTTCAACTTTTCAAATTTATTCACAAACATAAAGACAAAAAAATTAGAAAAAGAAGTCTTTGACCTCAAATCTAAACTTCTCAATAAACAAGGAGATCTCATTAAAAACATAGA
>JAJOLH010000028.1 GCA_021129415.1 Candidatus Altimarinota bacterium
CTCCGAGGGCTGCCATAACAGCTATCCAAAGAATTACTATACCGAATATTTCAACTATAAGTTTTCATATAATCGCTTTCTCTTCTTTTTCATCACTATGAGCTCATAGGATTGTTAGAGAGAATCCACCTGCCTTCATAGTATCTGATCCATCATTTGTTTCATCTATCCCCTCTGAGGCTACGAGTATAAATACAAGTCCAAAGGCAAGTGCTGCGGATACATATACTGGAACAAGTGCTAGAGCAATGAATTCTTTGATATTAAATGCTTTTCCTGATTCTCAGAATCATTCACTTTCTTTATTAAAGAAATACAGTAAACCAAAAACTGGTGAAAGCATCATATATACCCATAATCTTACTCATCTAACAAATAGAGCTAATAAGAGAGCTATCATAAGGAGGAGATATACAGCTATAAAGAGTATATCAAACACTATTTTAAATATAAGGTCGGCAATAGTCTTTACTGATGAGAGTTGGGCCGCATTGATTGTATCTAGTTCATCTATTTTCAAGATACCATATGCGTATATACTCATTACTCAAAATATACTGTTTTGTAGTCCTGCGGCATTTGCAGATACTGCACCATCAGCATCAGTTCCTGTAAGTAATTCTTTAATAGTTATCTTCCCTCAATCTTTTTTACATTTTATGTTTTCATCTAAGTCATTTGCATCTTCACCTAATTGTTGCGTATTACCAGCACCTCACTCTGCTCATGAAAAGTCTCCATTAAAAGATATAATAACATCTTTACATATTTGCTTCCCAGCTAAGTCCTCATTTTCAAGCGCTTTATCAAATAACTCATTTCCTTGAAAACTATCGTATGGAAGAGTCAGTACTCCAACAGTGAGTATAGCTGAAAGAGAAAGGAGAAATTGTACAAAAAACCATGAGAATGGAACAATAAGTACTCATATAATAAACTTTGGCATTGCCTGTTTCAGTTCCCATGTTCATTCCCCTTTTCCTATAATATTCATGAACGCTATTGCAATCAATATGAAGGCAAATATAAAATATACTATATTAGATATGAGTATCCACATAATTTTTAGATAGTCTTGAAGACCAAAGAGTGTTCAGTTAACCCAGCCTGGATACAAAAACATAGTGATAAATGAAGTCACCATTCACATAAGAGCTGCAGCTCAGGTAATAAAACCATTGAGTATTTTAACTACTTTGTCTGTGTCTTCTTTTGAGATTACCGGTTCTTCGGTTGCTAGGGCAGTTTCAAATCACAGCAAGAACATTCAGGTAACAAAAACAGTCAGGAGAACGAATACTCTGTGCTTTCTAAGAAACGAAAATATGTTGTTTGTACGCATAGGGTCAGATATTTTTTATAAATATAAGAGAATCGTAGCATAAAAAAAGAATGCAGGCAAGCATGAGGGTATGAAAAAAGCACAGTTTCCACTGTACTTTTTTAAAAATCTGTAATGAAATTAATATTTAATCCAACTTATTTTTGAGTAATTCATTGAACACTTTTGGATTTCATTGTCCTTTTGATACCTTCATACATTGTCATACGAGGAAGCCAAATATTCTTTCATTTCCTCATTTATAGTCAGATACTTGCTCAGGATTCGATGATATTACATCATCTACTACTGACTCGAGAGCTCAAAGGTCGTTTTTTTGACGAAGGTTTTTAGAATCAACAATACTATCAGCATCACCTCAGTTTTGGAATAATTCTTCAATGACCATTTTTGCATTAGTAGAAGAAAGTTCATCTGAGTTAGTAAGTTCTATGACTTTTGATAGCTGCTCTATATCAAACTTTAGATCAGAGATTTTTGATATATCTTCTGATTCATTCATAAGTGCGAGAATAACACTTGTTAAAATGCTACAAGATTTCTTCGCATCTTTTGTAAGTTCTACAAGCTTATCAAAATATTCACTTAGCTCATAATTTGCTGTAAGAATACGAGCATCATCATCACCAAGTTTATATTGTTCAAGGTATTTTATACGTTTTGTAATTGGTAATTCTACTAGTTGAGACTTTGCTGAGGCCAATAATTCATCAGATAATACGATTGGCAGGATATCAGGCTCTGGAACATATCTATAATCCATAGCATCTTCTTTTGATCGTTGTGAGCTACTTGTGCCACTCGCGTCATCCCAACCTCTTGTTTCTTGATCTACAACCTCTCCTTTTTCTACTATTTTTTTCTGTCTTTTAAACTCACTATCTATACACCTACCAATAGCTGAGAATGAGTTTACATTCTTATGCTCAGTTCGGTTATTTAATACGTCTGATCATACTTCACGGATAGACATATTTACATCACACCTCATTTGTCCTTTTTCCATGTCAGCGTCACTTACTCCTGCTGCTCTCATCATTTTTTGAAGTTCTTTTAAAAACTCCATCACTTCTTCTCTTGTGTGAAACACTGGATCAGTTACGATTTCCATGAGAGGACTCCCTGCCCTGTTATAGTCACACAGAGTCTTTCCTCCTGCATGCGAGAGTTTCCCTGCATCATTTTCTAGATGCATATGGTGTATTCAAAAATTTTGGAGTTTTCACTCTACTATTGTCTCTACATTTCAGGCCCCGACAATTGGTTCATATAACTGAGTAGTTTGAAAACTATTTGGGAGATCAGGATAAAAATATGATTTTCTATCAAAACGTGACATCTTGTTTATTTCACAGTTCATCATCATTCCAGCTACTACTCCTAGTTTAATTACCTGAGCGTTTACTGCTGGGAGCATTCCTGGAAACCCCATACATACAGGACAAACATTAACATTTGCCTCTGATTCAAGTTCTAGTGAATTCTTACAAGCGCAAAAAAGTTTTGTTTGAGATTTCACTCTCATATGTATTTCAAGTCCTATTACTTTTTCGTAATCCATATCAATATTTAGTTCATATAATTTATGCTTATATAGTATATTTTTTTTTATTTTTTCCAAGTGTATTTTTCGTGCTTTTTAGCTTTTTAAAGGCAATACTTTTTTTTGTATATTTTTCTTGATTTTGCTAAGCAATGTGATAAACTTATTTGGACGTTACAAGATAGATGTAACTGCATGAGATATTAATTAAGCCTTATATCCTCATGTAAGACGGGGCTATCATGTTCAGATAATAGAAGAATTCTTATATATATAAATTGCGCTTTATATATATCGAGAGGAAGATCTGCTATCTCACTTATTTTCTAAAATAAAAACACATGGATATACAAGTAAAAATGCATACAAACGATGAGCTTCACACAAAAGAAGTTATGACTCGTCTTGTAGAGACTAATATGTCTACAAAACTTAATAACTACCTCGATAAGTTTAATAAAGACGATGCTGAAGGTACTATTGACGTAACAGTGGATAAAAATAAAAAAGGTCTCTTTGATGGGAAGGTACAAGCTACTCTCGATGGAAAATCATTTCGTTTTGAACGAGAGGATTATAAAAATCTCGATGATCTCGTAAACCACCTGTTTGATCATTTTAAACAAGCTCTGAGTGATATGTAATATACTTAAGATTAGATAGTGATACAAGTATAAGCTCTTTAATTCTCTGATGAAGAAATTCTGAAGATTGATGGTAGTATGGATGATTGAGTCTCGCTGTGAGGAGCAGTTTCTATACATACTTTATATGGTGATTGCTGTAT
>JAJOLH010000022.1 GCA_021129415.1 Candidatus Altimarinota bacterium
TATCTCTATGAGCCTTTTTGCTTCTTTTATTGTTTCAAATTCCGAGTCGAAAGTCTATCCCATCAGTGTTTCCTATAGTTCACATTTGAAGTACTTTTCAAAAGCCTCAACATTTCAAACAGTTTCGAGGTATTTTCAATTATGTTTCACTCCAGCATTTGCAAGAGTGTGTAGTATTCTTTTTATGAATTTATTATAAATTAATATAGTAATAGTCAATAGTTTTGATAAACTTGATAATTACTAAGTTTCTTTATACTTGCTACGTGAATTATAAACTGTAAATATATGGAGAGAGTTTATAAAATAAGTAATATTAAATAAAAACACATGGAACAAATATGGGCACTATATGCGATATGAGCACTCATAACAGTATGATTGTGAGATTTTATTAAAAAACTTGTACTTAATAAATGAGGAGATAAAGATGTATTTTTGTTTACCTGTTTTTTGATGTACGTCCCTGTCTTTTGGATAAATGCATATTTCCAATGAAACCTAGTATTTGACGAAAATACTCTCAGAGCTGCTTGTATCATCGGAATGGCAAATTTTTGAGCACCACTGTGAGTTATGACAGCACTGAAGTATCTTAACGTATCTTTTGCACTTGTTGCCATTAGAGTGACGTCATCATTTTTAGTTTTATTTATAGGTTTATACATTCTATGAGATTCACTGAGTATATATAATATACTATGATTCCTGCTTTGAGCTTTCGCAATATTCTTGCTCTCAGGTTTAAGAATAGGGCAAAAAATAGATATTCATCCAAAGGGAATAATAGCCGTATTTATAGCCATAATTGCCATAGTATTCGGAAGCTCATATTATAAATATATGATTGAGTGAGTACAGGTCCACGATTATACTGCTGTGCAATTTACTGTTACGGGACTATGTCTAACTCTGTATATGATTGTTCGATGAAAACTGAGTAATTTTAATACAGTAGAAATAAAAAAGATATTCCCATACTCATTTATGACTATTTGGTTATTTGTATTGTTCTTCCTATACTTTATGCCAAATATGTACCTCCTATGACCTCTCAGCCTTTCATACAAGATGCTTTCCTATTCTTTGGTAGTTCCTATCATTCTCTCAGTAGTTTTCCTCTGAGAGCCAATTAATAAGACGCGAATTTTCGCATTTGGGCTGACCATTGTTTCTATATTCTTATTTTTAGTGTAACATCATGAAAAAAATATTTAAAGATAAAATCATAAATATACAAGGAACTGACACGTTTGATAACACGTTTTTGTTTGAGTACTATGTAAATATTCAAAGTGATAATGGAGTAGAAATAATTTATCTCAGAGATCTACTAAAATCACAGAAAAATATTGATATGCTCGAAAGAGTGAAAGAAAAACCTGCGATGTATAGTGAGGTATATTCTCCAAAAGATGAAATTGCTATATTCACTGAACTATTTGAAACAGCAATTTCTGAAAATAAGAAAATACACATTGTCTGAGTGACGCTTCTAGAGGAGGTGAAGATGCTCGAAGCGTATTATGAGGAGCTATGATTTATGAGAGAAGATATCAATGCGTTTGACGTAGATTTTTCAGTGCCACTTGTAACAGTATCATGTCATATTGAGAATCTTATGTGGAGAGGGAGTGATTATAAAGCTCAGAGGGATAACATATTCTTTTGCCCTCCTATTCGCGAATCGGGACAAAATAAGGCTATATTTAAGGGAATTACTAGATGAGTGATTGCCGGAATAGAGCTGTGAGAGTTTACTCCTGAAAAGCAAGAGTTCATCTGAGATTGTATTAGAGGGGAGAAGGTACTTCCACTTCATATGTGAAAGGTGCTTAAGTATAATCTGGAAGAAATTTGATTAGATGGAAATATTAAAGAGTTACAGGTTGAATACTAATTATATAAATACAGCACTCCAAACTAAATCCTCCCATTTCTTCATTTCCTCATACTCCTCATCACTCTCATGATCAAATCCCAAGATGTGCAGAACAGAGTGTATAACGAGTTTATAGAATTCTTTTTCACTTCACAGTCAATATTCCTCTCATTGTGAGAGGATTTTTTCTTCACAAAATATAAGCTCTCAGGCAATGTCATCTTGCTCTAGATCATCATATGAATCGTGATAGTGAAAACTTAACACATCGGTTACTTTATCGATATTTCGGTATTTCTTGTTCAAATTTTGTATACCAAGTGGCTCTATAAAGACGATATTAAGGGTGCCATTTTGCTGTTCTAATATATTTTTAGAAATCACAAGTGATATCTCGTCAAGAGTATTTTGAGAGTAGGTAAATCCTGGATTTTCAACTACTTTAAGGGAAAACATAGAGTTTGGTGATGAAGATAATAATATAGAAAGAGTATAAAAAAATTGGGAGCTGTGTAAAGGGGGAGTATAATACTTATGTTTTCTGTACTACTGGTGGCAAGTTCAATAATTTTTTTCTTACAACAAAAAATTTACTTGCGGGTGTTCTACACTAACTATCTTGGTGAGGGTTTACTCCTTCCGATGGATACAGGCTCCTGCTAAATCGTGTTTCCCAAGAAATACAAAATCTTGGACTGACCGTAGAAACGGAAACTTAAATACAATATAAGGAATCAGGCTTTCGGGCTTGATTTTTTGTTTTCTAGGATATAATATCAAAAATTAGTTCTAAATAATAAATATGACAATAATAACAGAAGATCAGGTGAAGGAACTTAGGGGAGCAGGAGTGGCTGTACCAGATGTAAATGAAACATGTATTGGGTGTAGCGCATGTGTTGCTATAGCTGGAGAAGTATTTGAACTCAATGATGAAGGACTTTCAGAAGTAGTATTAAAAGATAATTATGATAATCTTGATGTTGATGACGCTATTATGGCATGTCCAGTAGATGCTATATCATGGACGGAATAAGGTCTTTGTGAATTGACAAAAAGTAGGTTTTAAACAACTTAAAAAAGTATTAAAAAAACTCCTGTTTTAGGAGTTTTTTTGTAGGGTAAAAAGCCCTTTTTAGGTTTTGCACATTCTTTTAACATGACTGTATATTTTTTTGTAGCATATCGTTTCAAAATTCGTACATTTATTCTATGTGATGAACGTGTGAAGAGCCGTTCCTTATTTTTTTCTCAAGCAGAGAGAGTATTACCATAAAATAGCCAAAAAATAATGAGTATTGATAATATTAAAAAGCGTTCTGGAGAGCTTGTCCCATTTGATCGAGATAAGATTACAAAAGCAGTATACAAGTGCCTACAACAAGTAGATCATGAAAGTATTGAAGATGCTGAAAAAATTGCAAAGAAAGTAGATAAACGGGTAACGAAGTTTGTAAAAGAACATGGAAAGGATTTTATCCCAAGTGTTGAAGAGGTTCAAGACCTTGTAGAATTTGAACTGATGAAAGCTGGATTCTTTGAAGCAGCAAAATCATATATCATCTACAGACAAGAAAGGAGTAAAGATAGAAGTCGAAGTATCTTCAAATCAAGACTTATCCTCAAACCATATGAATATCCAGAGCTTCTTGAATATGTAGATGCGATTCGTCACTCATACTGGGTGCATACAGAGTTTTCATTT
>JAJOLH010000007.1 GCA_021129415.1 Candidatus Altimarinota bacterium
ATACACTTCCCTGCTTGAGCAGTTTAATAATATCTGAGGCTATGAATTTGAAAATAAAATTCACCAAGTGAGTCAGTGAATCTGAGTTTTAGAACTCTTAGACAAAAAACTCTCTGAAATATCAGGAGGTCAGCGAACTAAAGTAGCACTCGCAAAAGTGCTTCTCCAAGCTCCTGATATACTTTTTTTAGATGAACCTACAAACTTTATAGATATGAGCTCTGTCGAGTGGCTTGAGAGCTACCTCAAAAATACTTGGAAATGATGATACGTGATAGTATCTCACGATAGAGAGTTTCTCGACAAGACTTGTGATAAGACCTTGGAAATACAGCCTCAAAGAGCTGCTACAATGTATCACTCTGGGTATACTGACTATGTATTAGAAAGAGAAAAAATAGAAAAAATCAGAACAGATGACTGGGAAAGGCAACAGGACTATATCTGAAAACAAGAGCAGCTCATAAATAGATTTAGAGCAGGTTCAAGAGCTGGTTGGGCAAAATCTAGAGAGAAAATGATAGATAAAATGGAGAAACTAGAGAAACCATATATCCCACAAAAGCCAAAATTCTTTTTTGAATATTCTGGGGAATCCTCAGAAAAACTTCTCTCATACAAAGAGGCATTTATCGGAAGAGATAAAGCTGATCCTCTGTTTTATGTAAATGAGATTACTCTACATAAGTGAATGCGAGTGTGAGTAGTATGAGAAAACGGAGCAGGTAAATCTACCTTTATCAAGACTATACTCTGACATATCCCTCTCTTAGAGTGATATCAATCTCTTTGAAAAGCTTCGGAGATACTCTATTATTCACAAATGCATGAGGAGCTTCATAGAGACCTCACTATGCGTGATAACTTCCATAAACATGGGGTTAATTATCCTGATGAACATCTCATCTGACTCATAAAGCATTATCTCTTTGAGAAAACTGATTTAGACAAAAAAGTATCAGAGCTGTCCTGAGGTCAAACATCTAAGCTCTTGTTTGCGATACTTGGTCAAAAGCAATCAAATTTTCTCATATTTGATGAGCCAACAAATCATCTCGATTATGATACGCGTGAATCACTCGAAGAAGCGCTCAAGCAGTATAAATGAACAATTCTCTTTATCTCTCATGACAGATATTTTGTAAATAAACTCGCAACACACGTATGGTTTATTGCAGATGAGCAACTCTCAATATCTTATGGTAATTATGAAGATTATAGATTCAAAATAGAACACAAGCTCGATATGAGCACTCACCTCTTTGATGAAGAAGCGCAGCTTAATCTCGTACTCGAGGATAAGCTCTGAGAAAAGGTCTTTAAGAAAATGAAAGATAAGTTTAATAAAGATAAGAAAAAAAGAAGGAGATAATTACTCTTTCTTTTTTTTAATCTAGAGGATACACTGAATGGAGTGAAAACTTTATAGTAGCTTCTTGTTAAAAATGATCCTGGCTGATATTACTTATTAGTTTCTCAGTTATGTTTTGAAATATGTAATTAAAAAAGAGCTTCAGCTCTTTTTTAGTACCTCCCTGACTTTACTCTTGCCACTTCTTTTTCTACCTCATATATATTGCAACCATACTCTGTGAGATTTTCCTGCGCGTTTGGCTGAAAATATAGGTTTTCACAGTAGTTTTGATGTATAGTTTCTACCTCTGATTCAGTAAATCCATGAGTGATTGCGACAGCTATGAGAGATGAGAGAAAATCCATATTGTTAAAAACTTTGAAATATTAGCTTAAATATACAAAAAAAATAGGCTTTGGTCAAAAGTAATTTAACTATTTTTTGGATACCTAATATTTCTACTTGCTCACATACTGAGCCATCCGAGTCACATAAGAAGAAAAGCTATTAGAAGGCTCTTTGTATCACCAAAATTTTTAAGAAAATATCTAATAGAAACAGCTTGATGAAATATAAGGAATGAACCAGTAAATGTGAGATAATATCAAATAGTAGAGGCAGAAAAGCCAAATACGTCTATTAAATTATGTTTTTAATAGTGTTCATGGTGCGTCTTTAAGTATATCTATACGAGTAGAGGAATATTAAACTGACTCACAAGATTGTTTTAATAAGAAAACTTTGATTTTTATCCTCTCATCTTTATACTCCTAAAGCTTTAAAATACATGGACTCTTAGCTCAGTTGGTAGAGCAGATCCCTCTTAAGGATAAGGTCCCGGGTTCGAGCCCCGGAGGGTCCACCATTTCAAACAGAGCAGTCCGAATTTTTTCATTCTTGAGGAGATTTGGATTTTTTTGAGTCTCAATTTTCAGTATCTCGGAAAATAAACACCATCGGATTTTGAAAGAATGTATTTATCTCTCAAAAGATATTACGGGTGAGTTCCTCTTCTCGTATTTGTGAGTTGTCACATTTATTCTCCCCATGTTTAAATCCACTTGTTTTTCAGCATCTATAACAATATTTAGTTTTACCTTCATTACTTTTTGTAGACCATTTATCTCATTTATATGTACTACGACATATTCAACACTGTATAAGATTTAAAAAGAGATATGACGCTACATGCTTATTTCTATTATTGAACTTCTTTTGATTACTTGCAAGTATTTTTTGAGCTTCATGAAATATTTTAGGATCAATAGTATTCTCTACTAGTAGAGGTATTCTTTCGCTTTTCTCCGTTTCAACTCTTCTGACTTCTTGTTTTTCTATTCCATTACCCTTAGTTTCTACATACTTCTCATTTTTAGTTTTTTGTATAGCAGTACCATCCTATTTTCAAATATTATTTGGGTTTCTCCTTTTTATTCCAAGGATATCTGCTTTTGTGAGTTCTTTTCTTACTGTAAAGAGCTTCGCTATAGAATCAACTATAGAAAAAGAACAAGATTTTTATTGACTTTTCTATAAAAAACATTACAAATAGTTAAATTTATTTGTAAATAATTAATCATGATATTAGTAGATGTAAATAATTGGAAAGCACTTTCTTATGTTTTTGAATACAAATCAGAGTTTATTGATAATAAAGCTACTGGAGTTATGAAATTTGCTAAATGAGTAACTTATAATCTTTCAATAGAAAGGAAAATTCCAATTAATGAAGAGGGAAAAGATACTCGGACTCCAAGGCAAAAAAGACATAATAATGGATTTAATTATTCTATTACATTAGATGGGACAGATTTTTTAAATATAAATAATTCTTCATTTAAAGATAAAGAATCAGCTCTTGATGAAATAGCAGTACTTATAACTATAGAGCTAGAGAATATGAATCCTGAAGAAATGTCTAGAGAAGTAGTAGATTTAGTGAAAAGAATAAAATTTCAAGCCAAAGGAGTTTCATTAAAACAATGATAGAATCTCCTACCATCACTATAGCACCAGGATTTGCTGATTCAAATCCTCTTTCTAAAATATTTAAGTCTGAATTTCAAGGAGGAAATATACA
>JAJOLH010000004.1 GCA_021129415.1 Candidatus Altimarinota bacterium
AAACTCAATTTTTACACTAACAAATTTTACCATCCTCCGGATAATCAAAATCAAGATCAATAATATGAATACCTGATTTTTCTATTACCTCTTCTAGAAGCTGTTTAAACTCCTGCTTTTTAGATATTTTATATCATGACGCTCAGAAACTTTCAGCAAGTTTGATAAAATCCATTTCTCAGAAATCGAGTCAGTAGTCATCAAATCCTCCTCATTGTTGTTTCCATTTTATCATTCCATATGAGCTATTATTGAGAATCACTATTACTAGGTCTAGTTTCATTCTCACGGCTGTTTCAATATCTCACAGATTCATCACAAGACCTCCATCTCACGTAACACAGACAACTTTCTTATCAGGATTGAGCCTTTTCACCTCCATAGCAGATGCGTATCAAGCTCACATTGTTGCAAGCGCATTGTCTAGGAGAATTGTATTTGGTTTTCTTGCTCTGTAGTTTCTGGCAAGCCATACTTTATAGAGTCCATTATCAAGCGTAAGAATATCATCTACAGCGAGAACTTCTCGGAGCTCCTTTGCGAGACGTCGTGGCATCATATATGGTGCATCATCCTCGAGTGATAGATTAGCTTTTATTTTCTCTTTATTTTCTTCATTAATCTTGTATATCTGAGAAAAATCCCAATTAGAGCTATCAATTTCAGATTCACATAACTGCCAAAAAGTATTTCCAATATCTCCAATTACATCCAAATACGGTGAATACACGTAGTCAAAATTTGATTTTACAAAATTAATATTAATCACAGCTTTTCCATTAATTCAGAGAATATCTGTAGGTTTTTCAGCATTATCATATCATACTGAGAGTATGAGGTCAGAGCGGGCTATTGCGTCATGGATATAATCTCAAGACGTGAGAGCTGCTGTTCCTAGGTAACTTGTTTGTTTTCAACCTACTACTCATTTTCACATTTGTGAAGTGAAATACGGCATGTCATATTTTTCAATAAATCCTGTAAGATATCTAGTAATACGCTTTCTATTTGCTCCAGATCCTACAAGGATTATTGGAGATTTTGCTTTTTCTATTTCTTTTATAAGTTCTGGAATTGCTTTATAATCTGGAATAGGTCTCCTAATTTTTCGCGTTCATAGATTTGGTATTGAGTATTTTTCAGGGACTTCTTCTGCTGCTATATCTTCTGCTAACTCTAGATGTACTGCACCTGGTTTTTCATCCTCTGCGATTCTAAAAGCATTTTCCAGTATATATGGAATCCGTTCTCATGATACTATACTCATAGCGTGTTTTGTAACTGGTTTCATCATCTCAACTACATCTATAATTTGAAAAGCCCCTTGTTTAGATCTATTTTGAGGTTTCTGTCAGGTAATAACAATTATTGGCATTCAACCAAGCTGCGCGTAGGCAACTCCTGTCATCATATTTGTTGCTCATGGTCAGAGCGTCGCAAGAGCGACTCAGGCTCTACCAGTAAGTCTCCCATATGTTGCGGCCATAAACACAGCTGTTTGCTCGTTTCTTGTGAGAATGAGTTTGATACTTGAATGTCCTATACTATCAAGTAAATCCAGATTTTCTTCACCTGGAACACCATAAATCGTATCTACTCATTTTTGTTCTAGGATTTTTACGAATAAGTCAGATGCTTTCATATTTCTTTTGTATTAAAAAATAGCAACAGAGGGTTTGAGAGGATTATATACTTCTCTTCCCATTTTCAAAATGCTAGTTTATTTTGTAGTCTGTTGCTATAAATATTATAATACACAGTAAACTTATAAGTCATCCTCTCATAAATAAGGAGATGTTTCTAGGGTTTCTTCTTGAGTGATAAATTTTGGCTTATTAATAGCAGGAATACCATCTTTTGCTGGTCCTCAGCTTAGAATTTCATCCCGAGGAATAGATAATTTTGCAGTATTTGTTGAGAGATTATCACTTAAGAAATCCTGCTCTACATTCTCATTATCTCTTTCATTTATGAGTTCCTGTATTGCTCGTTCTTTTTCATCATATTTCCCTTCTCGGAAATGAGTATAGCGGATATTTCCTGTAGCATCTATGAGATAAAAAGCTGGCCAATAACGATTATTAAAAGCCTTCCAGGTAGCAAAGTCATTATCCTGAGCAACAGGATATGTTATACCATATTCATCTACAGACTTTTGAACATTTTTTACAAGCCTCTCATATGCAAACTCTGGAGCATGGAGTCAAATAACTGTAAACCCTTGATCTTTATACTTTTCATGCATTTTTTGAGTATGCTCATGCGTATTAATACAATTAATACAGCCCAAAGTCCAGAATTCTAGGAGCACGACTTTTCATTTTAAATCTTCAATAGATTTTATAGGCTCAGAATTAATCCAATTAGTGAGTCATGTAAATTCTGGTGCTGGATATCATATTTTTGATACAATTTCATTTCAAGTTTTTTCTAGGATAAAATTAGGGTCAAGAAAATCAAGTGATCACACAACATCTCTACTACAACTACCATCTTCACAGGTTTGTCATGAGAGCTCTAGATTAGTAGAGTTTTTTTTTGAGCCGAAGTGTCGTCAAAGTTATCAAGCTCAAGTTCATTTATTATATTCTGCTCGAAAATAGTAGTATTTAAGAATCACGCGTCGAGTACTGCTGTCTCTATTTTTTTATCATATCCAGATATAATTGCGAGTCATACTAAGATGAATACAAATCATAGTATTTTTTTGAATACTCCGTTTGGATCACTTGCCCATTTGAGATTTTTAATAAGTTTTTGCCCGAATATTGCAATTGCGAAAAGTATAACAGCGAGACCAAGTGTATAAGAAACAAGAGCTAAAAACCCGAATAGAAACCCTGCTGGAAGTACAATAGCAAGTATCAGAGCGTATGTAGGACTACATGAACTAAATACTGGTCCGAGAGCAAATCCCATAAATACATATTTCATCATTCCTTTTTTCCCTTGGTTTTCTGCTAAGAGTTTATTCGAGTTATCAGAAAGTTTAAATTTCGTAGTAACGCTCTTCCATAGGTTTGGAAAAATAGTTATAATACCTAGAGCTATGATCATACCTCATGAGAATAATTTCCAAAAGCTTGGTGGTACACCTATTAGAACTGTACTAGCTTTGAGTATCAGTGAAAATATGATTATAGATACACTGAGAGATCCTATAATCACTAAAGGAATCTTTTTATTGTTTCCATCCTCAGCGCTTGCTCCAAGTACAATCGGTAAAAGTGGGAGAATACATGGGGCAAGTACTGTCAGTACTCCTGATAGAAATGCAATTACAAGAAGCGTCATAAATATGTATTGATGAAATAATACTAGTATTATAGGGAGTATACTTAAGAGAAGCTTAAAAGTAAAAAGCTTTTTCGTTAAAGAAAAAGCTTTTTACTTTTTGAATAATCATTCAGATA
>JAJOLH010000005.1 GCA_021129415.1 Candidatus Altimarinota bacterium
AAAATGCCAATCAAGATGACAAGGATAAATATTATTTAAAAATCATATATCGAGACTAGGGGAAAAATCCTGCAACATATAACTTGAGAGTTCATAGATTACATAATCATGTGTCTTCCCATTAAAGTCTATCTCATCAAGTACTGGTAATCAAATATTTCATGCAAGAACAACATCATATCCAGCTACTGATAAGCACTCATTTAAAAGAGTGGAAATAGTAGACTTTCATTTAGTACCCGTAATACCAATTACCTTACCAGTATAATTAGCAAAGAATAGCTGCGTTTGAGAGATAAACTTATCTCTATGAGCTAACAATTTATCTGAAAATGGTGAGATTCACGGTGATTTTATGATAAGATCAAACTCTCACAGTGTCGACAGATAATCTTCTCATGTGATATATACAACTCCCTCTTGTTGCTCTAGTATTTCATTTTCATCAAGTACTGTTATATTATTGATTCATATGCTTATTAGAAAATTTAAACTACTCTGTCACTCTTTTCAGAATCACAGTATTGCTATAGTTTTATTTTTTAATTCGCTAAGTTTCATTTATTTCTTTTTAGAATTTTTCTTTTTCTTTTCTACTTTTTCTGTGTTATGCACTATGGTTTTTTCGATTTTTCTGAGCTGCTTTGCTTGAGATTTTACGTACACAATATAGCTTGCAATAATAGTTCCTAGAACAATAATAATTACAAGGAAACTCTTTGATAATAATTGTTTAATAAGTTCATCATTCTTTCCCGCTACATATCAAATAGTTAAAAGAACTGCGTTCCACGCACCTGCTCAGATACAAGTCAGAGCACAAAAAGTTAGATAATTCATCTTAAATATTCCAGCTGGAATAGAGATGAGTTGCCTTACTGCTGGGATAAATCTTCCTACAAGCATAGTTATAGGACCATGAGATGTGAAATACTCCTCTGCCTGAGTATAATGTTTCTCACGAATAAGGATATATTTTCCATATTTATGAATCATTGATTTGATGACTTTGGAACCAAATTTCATACCAAGATAATAATTGATAGTAGCCCCACAGAGAGCCCCAAGGGTACCAACTAAAAATGCCATGTATATATTCATCTCTCATAGAGCAGATAAATATCCAGCTGGGAGCATAGCAACTTCGCTAGGAAACGGTACAAAAGATGACTCAATCACCATCATAAGAAATATTCCAAGATATCCCATCTGACCTACGAAACCAACAATAATATCTACAATATGATGCATAAATAATAGCTAAGAATTAATTGCTACTACTATACTCATGACTCACAAAAAAACCAAGAAATAGTTTCTTGGTTTTTATTACTACAATAACTTTAGTCCATTCTCTACTTTTCTCTCTAAACCAGATAGCACCACTCACTCATTAGTGTGTACTCAACTTATGAGAAATTCACTCATAGTATCTGTCGTCAGATAAGTTCATCCTTGCTGTATAACTCCGTAATCTGCGCTGAAGTTTTTTTTAATTCATAACTCAGGTCAAAAATCCACCCAGACCTTATAACTAGGATTTTTTAGTATTAAGCAAAATAAGCTTCAAACTCTTCTCTATCAATTTCTTCTTTTTCTAGAAGATCTTCTGATATTTTAATATGGAGTTTTTTATTTTCATTTATTAGCTTAATTGCTCTATCATATTCAGACTTGAGTATTTCTTGTACTTTGAGGTCTATAGCTTTTTGAGTGGACTCAGATACTACAGGAGAACTTCCCTCTGCTCATGTATAGTTTCACATTCCTCTCGCTCATGCGAAATTCTCTCTTCCAATCTCATCATACATACCATAGCGCATAACCATGTTTCGAGCTATAGCTGTTGCTCTCTCGATATCATTAGACGCTCAAGTAGTTATCATATCTTTTCCAAAGAATATTTCCTCAGATGCTCTTCCTCCATAGAGGACGCATAACTCATCTAGGAACTTAGCCTTACTTGTTAGTACTGCGTCTCTCTCAGGCATAAACCAAGTAACTCATAGAGCTCATCCTCTTGGAGTGATAGAGATCTTATGTACTGGATCTGAATGAATACAAAGTTTACCAAGTAGTGCATGTCCTACTTCATGGTATGAAGTTATTTTTCTCTCTTGTTCATTCATTACGAGTGATTTCTTTTGAAGTCACATTACAATTCGTTCAAATGCTTGCTGAAGAAGTTTTGAGGTAATTTTTTTCTCATTATGTCTTGCTGTGATAATTGCAGCCTCGTTAAGTACATTTCCTAGATCTGCACCTGAAAATCATACTGTAGAACTAGCAAGAGCCTTAAAGTCTACATTATCTTCAACTTTTTTATTTCGAGCATGAACCTCTAGTATTTTCTCTCTGTCGGATTGATTAGGGAGATTTACTGTGATTTTTCTATCAAACCTACCTGGTCTAAGAAGAGCCTTATCAAGTACATCAGATCTGTTCGTAGCACCTATAACGATGACATTTGTATCATTATCAAATCCGTCCATTTCCGTAAGGATTTGATTAAGAGTTTGTTCTCTCTCATCATGTCATCCTCCAGTTCCTGGTCATCTCTTTTTTCCTATGGCATCAATCTCATCAATAAAGATAATTGCTGGGGCTATTTTTTTAGCGTTCGCAAAGAGATCTCGCACTCTACTCGCACCAACACCAACAAACATCTCTACAAATTCAGATCATGATATTGAGAGAAATGGTACATTACTCTCCCCTGCCACTGCTCTAGCTAGCATAGTCTTACCAGTTCCTGGAGGCCCAACGAGGAGCGTTCCTCTTGGTATTTTAGCTCCTAGGTCTTTGTATTTTTTTGGGTTTTTTAGAAAATCTACTGTTTCTTGAAGCTCTTCTTTCTCTTCCTCTGCTCCTGCAACATCTTTAAATAAGATTTTATCTTTAGAATTATCAAAGAGTTTCGCTCTTGATTTACCAAAAGTCATAGCATTATTAGCCATTCCTCACATTCGAGATATTAGAAATATAGCAACAACAATAAATAATACAATCATTAATAATGTTGGAATCATATTCTGCCAAAATCTTTCACTTGTGAGATCTTTTACCTCTACTTTCGTAGAAACTTCAGGATTTTTAAGTCCAAGATCAGAGAGTGAATCTCTATCAGGGAGAATAGCTGTATGAATCTGTTGTTTATCAGTGCCATTTTCGTTTATTATTCAGCCGGAGAGTGTCGCTATAGCTTTATTCCCATCAATAAGAATATCAGAATAAAGTGAATCGCTATAGTTAGCCTCAAGCTCTGAAAGAGCAATATCCTCGTTTACCTTTAGTATTCAAGAATCCAAATATGGAGTCATAGCTGCAAGAGATATTGCAATGGCTATAAGTATAAAAAAGGGTGTGAAAT
>JAJOLH010000040.1 GCA_021129415.1 Candidatus Altimarinota bacterium
ATCAACTGGAATGTCCCAAGTGAAACGGAAACCTATATTCACAGGATTGGTCGAACAGCGAGGGCAGGAAAGAAATGAGTTGCTATCACGATGTGTATCGATCATGAAAAAGCAGATTTTGCTAAAGTTGAAAAGCTCATCAAGCAAAAGATAGAAGTTATAGATGACAAGAGCTATTTAGAACAAGCTATATCAAAATCACGAATCCTGGGATATAAAAACTTTGATGAAAATGGAAAAGAGAAATATAAAGATATTAAACGTAAATGAGCAAAATCTCGAAAGCCTGATAAAAAATACGGGAAATCCGGAAGAGTCGAAGCTAAAAAAAGAAAAGCAAAAAAATAATTCCCAATATGGGAATTATTTTTTTGCTGTAGGATATGAATATTTTCATACCGGAACGAAAATATTCGTTCCCTACATTTTTATTTATGTTTTTCAGCCATCTCTGTAAGAGTCGCTAGGTCTTGAGCTCCGATCATCTGATCTACTACTTTTCCATCCTTCATCCATAGAAGTGTTGGGATACTCATAACTCTGTACTCTGCAGCAAGATCACTTTGCTCTTCTATATTTACCTTTCCTACTTTTACTCCTGTTTTTTCAAGTTCAGCGAGAGTTGGCATCATTCCCTGACATGGTCCACACCATTCAGCCCAAAAATCCACTAATACAAGTCCTTTAGCCGTCTGCGTTGCAAAGTTTTCATTCGTTAATTCCATAATATTGTTTCTTAAAAATTAATATAAATATAGTATATTTTTTTACCTTAAATAATCCAAAAATTATTTAACAAAATATATATTTAATACTTATTTATCATATGATACCACTGTAGAATTGGGATATTTCTCTCACCATTTATGGAGATAAAATAGCATATATGGACCTCAATAGTGAAACAAGTATTATCATAGAGCATAAAGCTCTTGTAGATTTTCATAAGAAAATGTTCCGAATCATGTATATGAGTCTAAGAAAATAATTCATTTATGAGTTATCTTCTATAAAGTTTTTCAACTGCTCCCTATCTGTTCACATTTTTTGAAAAGCCTTTTCATTATTTTGTGCTTCAAGTGATTCAAATATTGCTGGTCTTTCTGGTATAAATCCAAGTGCCTTCTCTATAGTATCTTCGAATTTAACTGGCAAAGCCGTTTCCATACAAATAGTTTTGATATTTGGGTCGCGAAGCTCTAAGCTTACCTTAATACTATCAGCTGTATGTGGGTCAATAATTGTTTTACTTACTTCATAGACCCACTCTATCATCGAGAGCCTATCGGCATGAGAACTTGATCAAGAAATAAATCCTTGAGATTTTAAATCTTCAACAGAAACTCAATAATCAGCTAAGTCTACAGTTTTTTTATCTGCAAATTCTTGCATATATTTCTCTGTTTTAGCTCAATCTCTTCCTAAAAGATCAAACACAAGTCTTTCATAGTTCGAGGCTTTAGAAATATCCATTGATGGACTTGATGTAATCGAAGAGGGGGTAATTTCATAAACCCCTGTACTAAATACTTTATGAAGAACATCATTCTCATTCGTTGCAATGATAAGTCGTCTAATCGGCAGCCCCATTTTTTTGGCTATATACGCTGAGAGGACATTCCCAAAGTTTCAACTTGGTACACATACATCTATTTCTTCTCATACCTCGTCTACTGTTTGTAAATATCCTGAAAAATAATATGGGACTTGTGATGATATTCTTCCCCAATTAATAGAGTTCACTGCTCAAAGATGTGAAAATTCAGGAGAATTTTTAAGGTCTTTCACCATATCCTGACAGTCGTCAAAACAACCATCTACAGAGATATTGAAAATATTATCTCAAGAAAGATTCCCCATTTGAGCTTTCTGGAAATCACTCATTCATATTTGAGGAGATAGCATAAAGAGTGTTATTGCGTCAAGTCCTTTCATTGCAGCTTCGGCAGCTGAACCAGTATCTCCACTCGTTGCTCCTAGAATAGTAAGGTTTTCACCTCTCTTTGTAAGCTCATAATTCATTTCTTGTCCCAATTGCTGCATTGCCATATCCTTAAATGCTGCCGTAGGTCAGAGTGACAGGTTTTGGATATATAGATTTTTGTCTATTTTTCTCACAGGAGTTATATTTCCATCAACTGAATTTGGAAATTTTTCTTGAGTATAAGCATTCTCAACAAGATCTTTTAGTGTCACATCATCTATATCACCACTAATAAGTTTTTTCTTAATTTGAAATGCTATATTAGTATATGGGCTATTTTTCAAAGACTCTAGTTCTCACTGAGATACCTGTGGATACTCAGATGGAATAAAGAGTCCTCCATCTGGAGCAAGACCAGTAAGAAGTGTTTCACAGTATGTATTTGGTGTTCCTAATGAATCTCGAGTACTAATTAAATGCATAGGTTTTATATATTAGAGAGGTATTTTCAGATAAGTACAATAGTCTGCTCAGCCGTTAAATCATGTAACTCTTGAGCTGGGATAGTAATGTGTGAGAATTCTTTATATTTTCTGAGTCTGTCTTTTAAAAGTTTTGGATAGCATCGAGCTAATCATTCTTGTTTACTCTCTCACTCTTGGGAATCTAGCATCCCATTCCAAGAGACAGGCTTAGGCTCGTCCAAATATCTCTGAAGCATCTTAGGAATAGCATTTACTCCGACATCAATATTTACGATAAGACATTCATTCTTGAGCCAGTCTCGAGTTTGCCTATTTAGGTATATAACACTCCCTGTTGTATCAAATACGAGATTCTTTCCTTGCGTGTTAAGATCTTTTAAATAAGTACAACTTTCTTCATTTTCAAGATATATCTTTTCTCTATTATCAAATCAGTCATCTGAAGGATCTCACATCCAGTCAGCAATTTCTTGCATAGTCTCAAATCACATTTTCTTTTGTATTTCTCTATCAACTTCATACCAAAAAAAATCCCCTCTTGCTTGTAGTAGTCGTGATTTGTAACTCTTTCCGCAATTTGACATCCCTACAAATGCCATACGAAAATCTCACTCTTCTATATGCTCCATCATCTCTCACCTAGTCAACATTTCATCCATTAATTACACTATTATGAAAATATTTATAATCTCATAGTAAGTGTATTACCCATATTTTACAAATAAAAAATCCCAAAACATGTTGTCTTGAGGTTTCTTATTTGAGATTTTTCTTTATTTTGAAGGAATTAATGTAAAAAAAAGAATGCTACTTTTAGTAAAACACCCCGGGTTAAAACCCGTCTTTCTGTCTAAGGTCCTGCATCGGGGCTTTGACATAGCTGATAGAATGAAGTTCTTTACTGTCATTGTTTAGAAATA
>JAJOLH010000017.1 GCA_021129415.1 Candidatus Altimarinota bacterium
TGATCTCAGCAATTATTCTAAATACTAGACCATAACCTCATTTTTGTTTAAATCAGTTTACTCTAAATCTCCCTAGCCCCTCTGCCTGTACTGAGAAATCTATTTCTAGCTCATCTGTAAACTCTTGTTTTAGTTTTTCTGGAATCATGGTAAATATCTCTTCTTTGAGTGATTCTCCACTTACTACTCAAAAATCATCAAGATATACTATTTCCCCACTCTTTTTAATTGCTGGGACGTTTCCTGGTGATATGATAATATCTGATGCTCAAAGCTCTATTGCTGTTTTTAGTATTTTCGGAATCATAATTTTTGTTTAATATATATTCATAATAGTAGCATGTATTTGTATGAATTGCAACTATAGACCTTGATTTTTGTAATATTTTTCAAATTGTTCATAGGTGATGTCATTATTCTGCCAATAATCATATAAACTGCTGATATCTGCACTTGAAGTTTGTGTATATTTTTTGATGTTTCTGAGATATTCTGGGAATATACATCAAATCTGTTTCGTTCTAAAAATATTTTTATCAATTCACATAAGAAACTTAAAGTAGTTTAGGTCACTCAGCCACTCTTCTAATTTTTTTCAACACTCAACAGAAAATGGAAAATCTGCATAATAGAGAAACTCAGGAAAGCTCATCCCAATCGTAGATACATCTAAATCTGCGAGAAGTATTGCGTAAGGATCTTTATTTTTAGCTCTATTTTTGAACACTGTCCCAATAATTGATTTCCTTACTATAGAGTAATCTATTCATGCATAATCATATTTTTTTTCAAAATCTATAATTCCCTGAAATGCCATATCGAGCGATCTAAATTCATCTAAGTCCTCAGCAGTTCCTGTGTGTCCTGCATCATGAAAAAGAGCTGAAATAAAAAGACTTTGTATTTCTATTATATTATAAATATCTCTTGGAAGTTTTAGTACTCACTGGGCTATTTTGAGAGCATGTAAAAAATTATGATATGGAACTTTCTCACTATAAAGTTTCTTTATTTCTAAGAGCTGCTCTCTAGAAATCAACTGACTTTTAGAAAGAGATATTATAAGAATCTCTTCTTCCCGTGATTTATATATTACTTCACTCATATGACTATATTACACTTCTTCCCTCTTTTACGCAAAAAACTTTGACTTTTTTCTGACTCAAATTATTATATCCTTAGTTAATTACTAAAGAAAGCACGAAATGCTAGCATTACTTGTAACCACTACAACTACTACTCTCTGTTAGAGGGGTTTTGTAAGTTATAAGAAAATACACTTTTACAAATCTCTCTAAGAAATAGGGAGATTTTTTATATATAAAATAATTACTACAAATGGAATACTCACTAGAAACTAAGAGACACTCTCTTGCGCATATTATGGCACAAGCTGTACAACAAAACTTCCCAGGTACGAAAATTGCTACAGGGCCATTTACAGATGACGGATTTTATTATGACTTTGATTTTGCTGCTGCAGAGTTTTCAGATAAAGATTTCAAAAAAATAGAGAAATCTATGAAAAAAATAGTTTCTCAAAACCAAGACTTTCAGATGTTTGAGGTGAGTTACGATGAGGCTCGTGAAATTATAAAGCTCATGTGAGAGGATTTCAAAATAGAAATAGTTGATATGCTTGAATCTGGGAAATTTAAAAATGTAGAGAAAATCACTGGAAAAATTAGCTTTTATATCAATACTGGTAAATGAGGTCAAGTATCTGAGCTACAAGAATTCATTCAAGGGAAAGGATATTTTGACTTTGCTTCACACATGGATGGTGATCAAATCAGAAACCTCAAATTTATTGATATGTGTGCTGGCCCTGAGCATGTAGCATCTACTTCTTCTCTTGACGCAAATAGTTTTAAAATCGCAAGAGTAGCTGGAGCATATTGGATGGGGAATGCTGATAATCAGCAGTTAACTAGAATATATGCATTCGCATTTAATAATAAAGAAGAGCTTGATGTACATCTAAAGATGATAGAAGAGGCTAAAAAGCGAGATCACAGAATACTTGGAGCGAAACTCAAGTTATTCTCTGTATCTGAGCTTATTGGCCCTGGACTACCACTCATGCAACCTGCTGGTATGGTAATCAGGCAAGAACTCGAGGATTATCTTTGGAGTCTACATAAAACACGTGGCTATGATAGAGTTTGGACTCCTCATATAGCAAAGGAGGCTCTCTATGAATGTTCTGGCCATGCCGCTAAGTTTGGTGATGAACTCTTTAGAGTGCAATGAAAAGAAGACAAGTTTATCATGAAACCTATGAACTGTCCTCATCATATGCAAATATTTGCTGACAATGATTTTTCATATAGAGATATGCCAGTGAGGTATTTTGAGCCAGCTACTATTTATAGAGATGAAAAGTCAGGTCAACTCTCAGGACTTACAAGAGTGCGCGCGATTACTCAAGATGACTGACATTTATTCTGTAGAGTAGAACAAATCAAAGATGAGGTTAAAACTATTACAGACATCATCAAAGAATTTTATTCAACACTAGGATTAACTGATGATTACTGGGTTTCTCTTTCAGTTAGATGAGAAGATAAAACTAAATACCTAGGAACAGATGATGTTTGGAAAATTGCAGAAGAAGCTCTTGAGCAGGCAGCTCAAGAGAATGAACTCCCATATAAACGAGTAGAATGAGAAGCTGCATTTTACGGTCCAAAATTAGACTTTATGTTTAAGGATGCAATAGGACGAGAGTGGCAACTTGCTACAATTCAATGTGACTTTAATCTTCCAGAAAGATTTGAGCTAGAGTTTACAAATGAAAAATGAGAAAAAGAGCGACCAGTAGTTATCCATAGAGCAATAGCTGGTTCTCTTGAGCGTGCTATGGGTGTGTTTATAGAACACTTTGCAGGAACTTTCCCACTTTGGATGGCTCCTCGTCAAGTGAGACTCGTACCAGTTGCTGATAAGTTTAATGGCTATGCAGACTCAGTATATAAATCACTTAAAGATGCGTGAGTGAGAGTAGAGATAGATGACAGCACTGACTCACTTAATAAAAAAGTCAGAAACGCTGAGAAAATGCATGTAAACTACATCCTCGTTGTCTGAGAAGAAGAGGAAAAATCTGGATCAGTGGCTGTTAGGAATTATAAAACTAAAGATCAGTCTGTTATGAAGACTGATGAGTTTAGTGAAATGGTATTAAGTGAGATTAGCGAGAGAAAATTATAGTTTGAATATTTTGATATAAGATTATAATTAAAGGGTTTATATATATAACATAATTACTATGGCAT
>JAJOLH010000058.1 GCA_021129415.1 Candidatus Altimarinota bacterium
ATCTGCTCCTAGTACGAGAGGACCGGAGTGGACGAACCTCTGGTGTATCGGTTGTCATGTCTAATGGCACTGCCGAGTAGCTAAGTTCGGAAAGGATAACCACTGAAAGCATCTAAGTGGGAAGCCTACTTTAAGATTAGATTCCTCTGGCCTTGAGCCAATAAGACCCCTTGGAGACTACAAGGTTGATAGGTCTCAAGTGTAAGAGTAGCGATACTCTCAGCTGAGAGATACTAATAGGTCGAATGAGTTTTAATATTTTTTTACGATTGTTTATTATTCTTGGAATAATGACTTAATTAACTTTGATTGGTTAGATTATTGTGCAAAACAAACACAGTTCTTATAAAATTTGATGTTAGTGTCTTGGTGGTTATAACGGTTGAGGTACACCTGTTCCCATTTCGAACACAGCAGTTAAGCCAACTTGTGCCGATGGTAGTGCATCTCGTAGATGTGTGAGAGTAGGTAGCTGCCAAGACTTTGATATCAAATTTGAAAATATACTTCTGTGGTGCTAGAAATATTTCTTTGCACGAGTAGCTCAGTTGGAAGAGCAGCGCCCTTCTAAGGCGAAGGTCACAGGTTCGAGCCCTGTCTCGTGTACCATTTTTCTTCCCTAGAACTACATTAAATGGGTGATTAGCTCAGATGGCGAGAGCATCTGCCTTACAAGCAGGGGGTCATAGGTTCGAGTCCTATATCACCCACCATTTATAAAATAATTAAAGTCTTAATGAATTTTCATAAGACTTTTTTAGTAATTAAGATATAATGACCTTATATTTCTCTAAATGACATGTATCATGTTTTTAAATATTTCTAAAAGCTTTTTTCTTTGAGCTTGTGCTATAATAATTGCAGCAATACTTTGGAGTTTAGATGGTACATTGATACGGCCAAATTTTTATGAGTTTCCAGCTATAAATATTGTATTCATTGAACATTTATTTGGAGCAATACTCCTTTCGCCATTTATATTTTGGGGTTGGAATAGAATAAAGAGTATTTCTAAATCTACACTATGAAGTTTGTTATGGGTGTCAGTATTTTGAGGTTTACTGGGGACACTTATGATTACAGAAGCGTATTTTGCAGCTTTTAGATGAGAAACCACTCTCTCAACAGTCATTATTCTTCAAAAATTACAACCAGTATTTGCTCTTCTTCTTGCAGGTGTTTTATTAAAAGAGAGACTTACTAAAAGATTTTATATTTTTGCAGGACTTGCTATATTTTCAGCATATATGATAGCATATGGATCTCTCTGAAAGGAGATATTTAATATCTCTCTAGGAAATAATGCAGCACTTTATGCATTTCTTGCTGCTTTTGCTTTTGGTTCATCAACAGTGTTTGGTAAAAACCTTGTATCAGATCTATGATTTCGGGTATCTACTGCTCTTAGGTTTACACTTACAACTATACTTGCATGAATTACCGTATTGATTTTTGGAGATATGATGAGTATTTCAAATTTTACAGGATTTCACTGGCAACTTCTTATATTTATTGCTTGTACAAGTTGAGCTGGAGCATTATTTCTCTACTATTTTGGTTTAAAAAAAGTTGCAGCTTCAAATGCCACTATATTTGAGTTAGCATGGCCACTCTCAGGTATATTTTTTGATTGGTATTTTAATGGAAATATACTTAACAGTACTCAAATTATATTTTCTATTATACTTCTTATATCATTTTTTATGATTATAGAGGAACATAAAAATAATTAATGATGAGTAATAGATTATCGAGAACAATTATTCGTCTTTTAGTTGCAAATATGTCATATAGAGCAGCTACTATTATCATGAAAATTTTTCTCAATATTTTTATATTACAACTTACATGAGATCTAAAAATAGTAGCCATATTTAGTATGTACGCACTCGGATTTCATATGTTTTGATATTGGGGGCTTTCCTATGTACTCAAGTATGGTTATAGAAATCTATCATACTATATAGCTTTATTATGAACAGGATTATTATTATTATCTCTTGTTTTTAGACCTGAATATATTGGTGAGTATTATATGATATATGGAACAATATATGGAATTTTTAGTGGAATATACTGGTGTGTATATAATAATAATCAATTTGATTTTACAGTTCCAAAAAATAGATGAAACTATGAATGATTAAAAAAATCAATACGGACATGAGTATCCATAGGAGTTCCCCTCTTTATTTGAAGTCTCATAGCTATTAATCCGTTAGGGATGTGATACCAATTTTCTTTTCTTATTGCTTCACTACTCTGTTTTATATCTTGAGTATTTGGAAGAGTAGATGAAACAAAAATACAAATATCAAAGAGCAAAATACAATTTTTTAAATATATAAAGATTACCCAGAAATATCCTGATATTTGGAAAATTATGTGAATAAATTTCCTTATAAGTTTTGCTCTTTCTATGCCTCTGATAGAAGTACTTTTCCCCCTCATACTTCATAGTGATGGATTTAATGAAGCAAAAATATGATTCTTTATCTCACTAGCATCAGTGCTTAGTATTATAGTATCATATATATTTTGAAAATATGTGGCATATACACATTATAAAAAGGCATTCGCACTAGGAGCAATAATATATATTATAACAATTTTTTGAGCTATTATTTGAAACTCATCTGTTTTTATCTATGGATTTATACCTCTTGCTATCATTCTCTATATAATTATTGATATCCCGAGAAGCGTTTTCATCATGAATATTCTCCATGATATAGAGGATTATGAAAGATATAAATGAGAACATATGCTTTTACAGGAGATATGAATTATTTCTGGAAGGTCTATTGTATTTATACTTCTTTTTATAGTTTGAGTCTTAACTCATGAAACAGTTTTCTTTACCTTTACACTTATGTGATGAGCCATGTTTCTAGCTCTTATATTATTTATGAATACAAGGCATTTAGATAAAGATTAGATATTTTATTTTTTTAAACAAATGAGTCTATCATCTATACTATAAGAAGTGAACCCTATAGTTTCACATATCCATTTTATAGCTTTCTTATTATAGAAGAATACATGAGTCGCATCATTTTTATAATACCAATTTTTAAAATTAATATTTTCAGTGTAGAGGTGAGTCATAATATAAAGAACTCATCCAGGTTTTAGGAGATTGTAGAGTCTTTGAAATTCCTCATAAGGCTTATGAAAATGTTCTATTACTTCACAACTGACAATGTAGTTATAATTATTTCCTAAACAATGAACATTTGGATGAAAGAAAGGATCATAGAGTTTTAATATAT
>JAJOLH010000012.1 GCA_021129415.1 Candidatus Altimarinota bacterium
CTCTATCCAATCATCAAATATTTTGTTTCAATAAACCCTAGGAGTTTGTTTCTGAAAATCTACAAAACAATATGAGCACCTTTTACATTACTTACTGGCGGACACGTTGTCTCGTTCAGAGCAAACACGTAATACTTGCGTGCTAGTAATAGCCATTAACCCAGTATCCGAATGATCACTGAATTTACCGTATTGATTCCGCACATAGTCTCATCAGTAATCATATCCAATGCCGTCTTTCCATTAAATTCCTGTTGTGGTGCATTGAACCACTTCCTTTGCGCAGTAATATTATCTGTAGAGACTATAGTTGCTATCCCGTTTTTAATTTCTGATAGCCTATATAAGCGATCTTCAAAGTCTCTATTATACGTGGATATGCCACGTCGAATACTTTCAATAGTATGGTTTTCGGAAGTGAATCCTAATATTCGTGGGATATCTATTTCGGGTGTTTCAGAAATTTCTGAATACATTTCCACGATAGCATTGAAGTTGCTTGAAACAATATTCATTTTTTTGTATTAAGAAAGTAATCACGGTGAACTATAAGATAATTTCTCAATTGTTCAATGTTTTTTGGGATGTTTTCTTTTCCAGACTGTCTAAAAACGGCAACTTTGCTTTTAAAATGTTGAAATTTAGGCGATCATCATTTGAAAAATCAAATTGGGCATTAAAGTAATTGTATTCTAACAGAAACTTAATAAAATTACTAACATATATCTTTTCCAAAAAAAGAAAAATTGCACTTGAGGGTTTAATTCAGCAGCTTAAATAAAAAATATAAATACATAAAAAAATATATTTGACAAGTAAACTATAAAAAGAATTTGCATTGTGATTTTTTCTTTGTATAGTCCTGCTCGACACAGATTTATGGCTTTTTAGTCATAATTCTCCCGAATAGAAGAGACAATCCTTATATATTGCACAACGCTTAGGACATCTCTTCACTGCGAGATGTTTAAGTATTTTGTAATTAGGTTTTCATAAAGTCATTATATGACCCTGTGAAAAAGTGTCTCTTTTATTTTTTTGCCTATTATATGACAGAAACAACACAAATAGCTGAAGTTGCAGCTAAAAAAACAACTTTTGCAGACCTAGGACTCTCAGATAAACTCCTAGCTGCTATCACAAAAAAAGGATATGAATTCCCATCTGAAGTTCAGGCAGGAGTTATTCCACTTCTTCTCAATGGAGATAAAGATATTATTGGTCAGGCTCAGACTGGGACTGGTAAAACAGCAGCATTTGGTCTCCCACTTCTCTCTAGGCTCGACATGAACAAAAGAGGAGTACAAGCGATGATACTTGCTCCGACTCGTGAGCTCGCTATCCAAGTAGCAAATGAGATTAGCTCTTTTGCTGATAGAGGAGTAAAAATAACTCTTCTTTACGGAGGACAAAATATTTCCGGGGAACGAAGAGAACTTAAAAATGGACCACACATTGTTGTTGGTACTCCAGGACGAGTGAAAGATCATCTTATTACAAAGAAAACTCTTAATCTCTCTACTATAGATTATTTCATCCTTGATGAGGCTGATGAGATGCTCAATATTGGTTTCAGAGAAGAAATCGAAGAAATCCTACAACATACTCCAGATAATAAGAAAACACTTCTATTTTCTGCAACTATGCCAAGAGAAATTTTGATGCTTGCTAAAAAATATATGCATAGTTATGATGAAGTAAAAATTGCTTCAAAAACAACTATCTCAGATAGAATTACTCAAATATACTATGAGGTTGCTCCAAGAAATAAATTTGAGGCTCTTTCTAGAGTTGTAGATATGACAGAGGATTTCTATGGAATCATTTTCTGTAGAACAAAAATGGATGTTGATGAAGTAGCTTCTAAGCTTATTGGTCGAGGAATACAAGCAGAAGGGATTCATGGAGATATCGAACAAAAAAATAGAGAAAAAGTACTTGCGAGATTTAAAGCAAAAAAGTGTACTATTCTTGTAGCAACTGATGTTGCTGCTAGAGGTATAGATGTACAAGACCTCTCTCACGTAGTTAACTACTCACTTCCAGACAATGCTGAGGTTTATACTCATAGAATCGGTCGAACAGGTCGAGCAGGAAAAACAGGACATGCAATAAACTTCGTAGCTCGAAATGACACAAGAAAACTCTTCGGAATCGAGAGAATGCTCAAACAAAAAATGACAAGAGGGCAAATTCCAGGAGCAAAACAGGTAGTAGAACTACAAAAGAAAAGACTTGTAGGAAATATTGCAAATCTCATGTCAGATGAAAAAATATCTGAGTTTGAAACTCTTGCAACAAGCCTTCTTGAATTAGGTGACCCAAAAACAGTACTCGCTGCTATGCTTAAAAATGCTCACGCAGATAAATTTGAAGAAAAATCATATAATATTAACGAATCATCTCCTCAGCAAGCTCCAAATGGAGAGCAAAGAATCTTTATCGCAAAAGGAAAACTCGATGGACTTAATCCAGGGAGTCTTATAAAATTCCTAGAAAATGAAACAGGAATGAAAATAGGAGATGTTGGTAAAATTGATGTCTTAGAGAAATTCTCATATATGAATTTACAACAAGCAGATGCTGATGCTATCATGGCTCACTTTAAATCTCTCAACCCTACTCAACCACTCGTAGTTCAAGCAAAAGCGAGAAATGGTGGGTGAGGAGGATGAAGATCAGGAGGATATCGAGGAGGAGGAAACTCTAGAGCTTATCAAGGGGGAGGATCAAGAGGGTACCAAGGTGGTGGTTCAGGTGGACGCTCATCATGAGGAGGTTGATACCGAGGAGGTTGAGCTGGGAGATCAAAATGATCATCGGGGGGAGGAAGAGAATCAGGAGGAGGAAACTCTTACGGTTGGAAGAAATAATCAAACAAAGCGAAAGCCCCCGATGCCTATGACGTAGGGGGCTTTGAGTCTCTTTTATGCGGCTACAAGATCGCGGATATTTTTAGCATAGACTGCAGAATCCGTCAAGTACTCTTTTTTATCATTTTTTAGATGAAAAAGAGTAAATCTCGAGCTGTGGAGCCCCAGGGCTTCTTGGATTACCCCTAGTGTTCCATAAGCAAGGAGTTCAAGCTCTTTTCCTCGAACCCCATACAAAAAAAGAAAGGGTCTTCCCCAGTTGACAGGATTTACAAACCTAATATACTGGCATAATGGAGAGCAAAAACCCTTATAGAAAAAAATCACGAATTTGAACAGCTAAATCGAGAGAAATAATTAAGTATTTCTCGA
>JAJOLH010000031.1 GCA_021129415.1 Candidatus Altimarinota bacterium
GTCATCTAAATGTTTTTTAAACATAATATATTCTTATACATCTAAGTTCTTAACACTCTTGGCTCTTGATTGGATAAACTTTCTTCGAGGAGCGACTTCTCCTCCCATGAGAACCTTGAACATCTCGTCAGCTTTTTGAGCGTCCTCAATACCAACCTTGTACATCTTTCGCTCTGCTGGATCCATAGTTGTTTCCCATAGTTGTTCAGGATTCATTTCCCCCAGACCCTTATAACGTTGAATGTTTTCTCAAGTAATTGCGTATTCTTCTATAATTTTAACTTTTTCTTCTTCATTAAATACATACCAAGATTGTTTCCCTTTTGTGAGTTTATAGAGAGGTGGTTGTGCGATATAGAGATATCCTCCATCTACAATTTCTTTCATATATCTAAAGAAAAACGTGAGAAGGAGTGTTCTAATATGTGCTCCATCAACATCAGCATCCGTCATGATAACTATTCTATGATATCTGAGCTTGCTTGCATCGAATGTCTCTCCTATAGATGTACCGAGAGCTATGATAAGGTTTTTAATTTGCTCGTTTGCAAAAATCTTATCTATTCGAGCTTGCTCGGTATTAAGTATTTTACCCCTAAGTGGGAGAATTGCTTGATGTTCTCGGTCACGACCTTGTTTTGCAGATCCTCCGGCAGAATCACCCTCGACAATATATAATTCTGATACTGATGGATCTTTACTTGAACAGTCAGATAGTTTCCCTGGAAGCGTCATTCATTCAAGCGCTCATTTACGAATAACAGTATCTCGAGCTGCCCTTGCTGCAAGTCTAGCTTTTGCCGCTAGGTTTACCTTTTCGATAATTGATTTTGCTGATCTAGGGTCTTCCTCAAGAAACTCCATAAACTTTTCTGAGAAAACAGAGTCTACTGCTCCTCTTGCCTCTGTTGAACCGAGTTTTGATTTTGTTTGTCCTTCAAATTGTGGATCCTCTAGTTTAATAGAAATAACTGCTGTCATTCCTTCTATTACATCTTCGTTTGTGAGATTCTGATCTTTTTCTTTCAGAATCCCTTTATCTCGAGCGTATTTATTAATAGTACGAGTAAGCCCTGTTCGAAAACCTGTTAGGTGTGTCCCTCCCTCTGGAGTATGGACATTATTAACAAAGGCAATGATATTATTTGAGAACTCTCTATTATATTGAAGAGAAACTTCTACTGATACATCATTTTTATCTTTTTCACTATAAAATACTCTTCCTATCGTAGACTCATTTTTATTTAGGAAGTTAACATAAGATTTGATTCCTCCTTCAAAATAGAACTTATAATTTTTATCTGTTCGCTCATCAATAATATTCAACTGAATCCCTTTTGTAAGGTATGCTTGTTGTCTCATGCGGGCAACAACTGTCTTATAATCAAACTTTGTAGAGATTTTAAAAATAGTGTCATCAGGATAGAATTTGATAGTCGTTCCTGTTATTTTACTTTTCCCTATCTCTTTTACATTTTCTACTGGGACTCCTTGTTTATATTCTTGATAAAAAATCTTCCCTTCTCGGTGTACCCATGCCTCCATTTTTGTAGAGAGCGCGTTTACAACGGAAGAACCTACTCCATGTAATCCACCTGAAACTTTATACCCACCTCAACCAAATTTACCACCAGCGTGGAGAACAGTTAGAGTTGTCTCTAAAGCTGAAACTCCTGTTTTTGAATGTATTCCCGTTGGGATACCACGACCGTTATCAGAGACGCTACATGCCCCATCAGAGTGAAATGTGATATCAATAATATTACAGTGTCCTGCTATTGCTTCATCTATTGAGTTATCAACAATTTCCCAAACTAAATGATGAAGACCTCTCTCATCAGTTGATCCGATATACATCCCTGGACGCTTTCGAACTGGCTCTAGCCCCTCAAGGACCTGTATATTATCAGCTCCATAGTCTTGTGTTGTTTTTGTGTTTGCCATTTTTTCGCATGTATTAAAGATATATTCCTATATATACAATATACAGAGCCAAAAAACAATTTCAAATCTATTTTATCTCCAGACGAGACTTTTTTTATCGCGTTAATATGAGCCTGTTTTTAGGTGAATTTCTATGAATTAGGGATTATTAACAATTTTGGGATATATTTTTAGGACGGGGGGAATAAAAAAACTCGCGAGAGAGTTGTTTTTTAGTATATATTTCAATTTTTTTATTCCAAAGCACTTACTATTGATTGAGTTATATCTCATACAATATTTCTTTTTTTCTCTAATTCATCTAAATATTCATAGCATTTTCTCATCTCATTAGCATAGGATTCATCTTTAAAAAAATATTGTGATTCATTATGATTTGATATATCTGTGCTTGATGTACTTGCGGATACTCAATATAAAAATTGTAAGATTTTCTCTGTTACAGACAGAGGTCATCATAAAATAATAGGTCAATGAAATAAGTCATGAAAAAAAACTCCACCTACAACTTCAAAAACAGAATGATTAATTCCAGAATATACTAGTTAAGCCCCTCTTATACTCTATCACCAAAAGCCAAACAACTATACTACAGAAATGGAAGTTTCTGCATGTATCATCGAACATGAGTGAGAAATACTCCTGCTACAAAGACATCCATGAGACAATTTTTGAAACACTTGGGTTGAACCTGGATGAAAAGTAGATCCTGGAGAAAGTGATGAAGATGCAATGATACGTGAAGTATTTGAGGAAACTTGAATTATAATCAAGCTGTGAGAAGCAAAAAAACTCTTTAAGAAATACTTATCTAGATTTGCAGCAAGTTCTGGAAACTTATTAAGCAAAATATGACCGTTATAATGAAAGTCTCATACTATAGCAACAGTGATTCATACATCTCTGAGGTTTTTTACTATCTTTGGGACAGCTTCCGCGGCTCTGTCATCATTTACTGTAATCCTAACGATTTCACTTCCAGCCATCGCGAGCTCTTTGATCTGCATAGTAGTTGCAAATACATCTCGCGTTGGTGTATTCGTCATAGATTGAACTATCACAGGAACATCTCATCAGACTTGCACGTCTCACACCATCACGGTAATTGCCCCTTTTCTATTTTGTAACATAAAAATACCTACAAATTAATATAAGTATTTTGAGTATTTTTAGATTGAAAAGCAAGAGTATTATTTACTCTTATTAAATAATTGATTTTTTATTAAAAAATAGTATAAATTATATTTAATATACTGATAAATAGAAAAATGCCTCAAGAAA
>JAJOLH010000047.1 GCA_021129415.1 Candidatus Altimarinota bacterium
CTAAAAAGTATATATTTGTTTTAGAGTAACACAGAATCATGCTATTTGCGAGGAACAGAGCTTGACGAACCATGTATAATAAATATAGTTTGTTCTAGTTATTATTATAAACTAAAAAATAATATGGTATACACTTGGAACACTGCATTTGACGGAGCATCTAGAGCAAGGAATTGAGCCGATAAAACTACATATGACCTGTAGCTATTCAAAAAGATACTTATGAGCTAACTCCTAAGAGAATTCAGGTATTGATAGTTGGAAGCTTCAGAAATGAGAGTTAGAAGATAGTGAGTTTGCAAAAATCTGAGAAGCAATGGAAGAACGAGGTATTTTAAGGAGCAAGCTATTAATGTTTTAATAGACGGAATGGAATCATATTTTAATAAGAATAAGAAAATGATAGAAGATAATGCTTCTATTTGAAGAAAAGTGTATCTACGATGATTGATAGATGAACTTGAAAAAAGAATCACGAAGCAGTTGCGTAATAAGCTAGAATCAATATAATAATACTATGCAAAATATATTTCTCAAACACTCTAGCAAACATCTCGATTAATTTCGATTATGGCTTGTTTTTCGTGTTAGAAATAGTATGCTGTTTTCGAAAAAGGAAACAGTTTTTTTATACCTAAATATTACAATGAAGATGGAATACTCAAGAGAGTCGCAGGACCGAATGAAAAAAATAGCAGATCTCAAAGCTGCAGGGGTTATTTGCTACGCAAATAACTATGTTTGAAAAATAGATATAGCTGAAATTAGATCGAGAAGTGAAAATGATAAGCAGGGAGGATATTTGAGAGATATAGAAAACCTGCAAGCTGGATGAGCTATAGCTGAGTTTCAAACTGCAGGGAGAATTATTTCTCATAAATCACATGGAAAACTAAGCTTTGCAAAAATCAGAGATCATAGCTGAGACATACAAGTATGTTTCATGAGAGACCTTGTAAAGTTTAATACTGGCCGAGAAGTAACCGAAAGTATAGAAATAGCTGGAGATGATAAGACTGCCTATAAAATAGCAGAAAAATTTTGCCAAGTTGCAGATTATATTTGAGTAAAAGGGGATTTATTTCTCACAAAACATGGAGAGCTTACCCTTTTTGTATCTGAGTTTCAAATCATATCAAAAGCTGTAAGACCTCTTCCAGAAAAATGGCATGGGATACAGGATCAAGAAGCAATTTACAGACAGAGGTATCTAGATTTAATAATGAATCAGGAGAGTTTTGATAGATTTCAATTTCGTAGCGAGTTTATTAAATCTGTGAGAGAATTTTATTGGAAATATAATTTTATAGAGATAGAAACTCCTATCCTGTGAAATTCAGCCTCATGAGCTGCAGCGCAGCCATTTATAACGCATCATAATGATTTTGACGATGATTTTTTCCTAAGAATAGCTCCAGAAGTAGGTCTCAAAATGGCTACGGTGGGAAGATTTGAAAGAGTATTTGAAATGGGGAAAAACTTTAGAAATGAAGGATCTGACCCATCACATATGCAAGAGTTCTCAGTTTTTGAACACTATGCTGCATATTGGAACTTTGAGGATAATATGAAGTTTACAGAGGAGATGTTTGATTATATCTTTGACACTCTGAAGTTAGACAGAAAAAGAGAAATTATAGATAAGGATGGAAATGCTCAGAGTGTAGATTTCACAACTCCATGGAAGAGAATAGACTACATAGCTGGAGTAAAAGAAAAGTCAGGAATAGATATAGACGCATATGGAGCAGAAGATGAAGAAAAATTCAGAGCAGATATCGTTGCAGCATGATATAAGTGGGAATGAATGGAGAAACAAGCTACGGCAACTATGATAGATTATCTCTACAAAAAAGTGCTCAGACCAGGTATAATAGGCCCTGCATTTGTATATAACTACCCAAAGACAATGCAGCCTCTTGCTCGTCAGTCTGACAAGGATGAAAACATCGTAGAGCAATTCCAACTTGTGTTGAACGGTTGGGAGGTGCTCAAGGCATATAGTGAACTCGTAGATCCTAAGATCCAACAAGAAAATTTTGATGAGCAGTCAGGAGCGCTTGATGCTGGAGATGAGGAGGCAACTTCTGGAGATGATGATTTTGTACTTGCAATGGAGTATGGGATGCCATGTCAATCAGGTTGGGGGATGTGAATAGATAGAATTGTATCACTTCTCACAGGACAAGAAAATCTGAGAGATGTGGTGCTTTTCCCACTCATGAAATCGGATACTAATGAATCAAAAAAGACAAAAACTCAGCTAGCAGTTTCAGTGCTTAATACATGAGCTTCGCTAGAAAAATGGCAAGAACTCAATACTGTAGCTCACCTCTCAGCAAGCTTTGCTGCTAGAGGAGGAAATAAGCTTTTTGAGATGGATAGTGCTACGACGGCAGACAGAGTATCTCTCCCAATGAATATTCAACATGCTATTATGATTAAACAAGCTGGGTCAAATTCTGATTTACAAGAGCTTTATAATGTAGCTAAAAACTGAGGACTAGATGTTGTTCCATTTACTCGAGAGATGCTAGAAACCAGTGACGATAAACTCGTACAAAAAAATACAGCTGATAAAAATATAGAGGATGTAGAATACCTAGGGATCCTCATATTTGGAGATAAAAAGCATGTAGAAAAACTCACAAAAGAATTAGCTCTCTATAGCTAAAATCTTGCTCAATATGAAAAAATAAGTACTGTAATGGTACTTATTTTTTTATATATAAAATCATGTTACAAGATTTTAAATCTTTTCTAATGAAAGGAAATGTAGTAGATATGGCTGTTTGATTTATCTTTGGTGCGGCATTTGGGACACTTATTAAATCTCTCGTTACCAATGTAGTTATGCCTCCAGTAGGGCAGGCTATGGCTGATGTAGATTTTGCAAATATGTTTTACGCTCTAGATGGAAATACCTATGCTACTCTCGCAGAGCTCGAAGAGGCAGGTGCTCCAGCAATCAAATATGGTACATTTATTAACGATGCTATAGGATTTATTATTCTTGGTTTTGTGATATTTATGCTTGTAAGAATGATTACTAAAATGCAGAAAAAAGAAGAAGCTAAACCAGCTGCTCCTGCTGCAGATATTGTTCTCCTCACTGAGATTAGAGACTCACTTGCAAAGAAGACTCCAACTAAAAAACCAGCTGCTAAAAAGTAAAAACATTCTTATTTTTAGGCATAAAAAAACTCCCTTT
>JAJOLH010000071.1 GCA_021129415.1 Candidatus Altimarinota bacterium
ACTAAAAGTTGACTATATATACATATAGTGGATAAAGTTTTTTACCAAAATACAAACACAAACAAATGAAAGAGATAAATAGAGATTTCTATAAACTGATGGTGAGCGACGGTTTTCCGTTTGCTCATCACAAAAAAACTCCCACAAAGTTAAACTTGTGAGAGTAGTGAAATGCATTAGTCGCGATAACCGGGGCTAGTTTTGCGTTTAGATATTTATTCATCATTCATAATCCCAAGTCGTGCTTCGATTTCTATATCGACGTATTTCTTTTTTCGTCCGTATTTCTTTCGAGAGTATTCTTTTATAATTTTAGAGGCTTTTTTGTTTTGATAGTTGTTGTCCCAAATAGTTTTAAGATCAAATGGCCTAGTAGTGGAGTTATCAATATTGAGTTTACAGTAGGTAGTATAGTTAGCTATACCGATAATATCTTGTTGCGAGAGGAGAGGAGCATATTCCTTTTCCATATATTCTGCATCATCAGCACCAACTTTAAACGATTGAATTGTACCTGCATTACCAAATACCGCATCTTTAATAGAGGGTTTATCTCCTTTTCATTGTCCTCCAATTTGTGCGATAAACTGGTGAGCCATTATGAGTGCGAGTTTATATTTACGTGCCTCGGAGAGTATTTCTCCAAAGGTTTCTGTGGCAAAGTTTTGGAACTCATCCACATACATATAAAACTCTTTACGCTGAGACTCTGGGATATCGGCTCGACTCATCGCGGCCATATTGATTTTAGATACAAATATCAAACCGAGCAGCTGAGCGTTAAGAGCTCCTATTTTACCTTTTGAGAGATTCACAAGTAGGATTTTCTTATTATCCATTACTTCTCTGAGATTAAAGGCAGATTTTGGTTGACCAATAATATTTCTAATAGTAGAATTTGAAATAAATGGACCAAATTTTGCAGAAAAATACGGAATCATTTCTTGTTTTTCTCTGTCACCTGTATTGGCATATTCATGATCCCAAAATGACTTAACGACAGGATTTTTAATATTTCTTGTTTTGTATTTGAGGAATGCTTCATCAACAAAGAGTCTTGGTACATCTATAAGTGTTCCTCCGTCTTCTTGATCTTCCATAAGTGTGAGACACCCATTTCGGAAGTAATGTTGAATACGAGGCCCAAATATTTCGTCACCAAATATTTTAATAAATATTTCTGTTGCATCCATGGCAGCTCGATCCATTTCCCGTTTCCGTACATCTGGATCAGTAGATATAATATCAAGCATATTCATCCCCATTGGACGTTCTGTATCAGCAGGATCAAAGATTATAACATCTTTTGCTCGTTCTTTTGGTACAAAATCGAGTACATCTTCTACGAGATCACCATGTGGATCTATGACGCAGATTCCATCACCATTCCAAACATCTTGTCTGGCAAGATATCCGATATATACTGATTTACCTCAACCAGATTTTCAGATGATATATTGATGTCTTCCTCTATCTTTTCTATCAAAATATATAGGTGTTTTTTTATTTCGATATTCATTCCATCCGAGTAGTACTCCATCTCTATAAACAGGAAATCCTCCAAGATGTCTATGTACTTGTTTCATTTCACCTGTAACTGGGTCTTTTTCCTCGAGTATTGTAGGATCAGTAGGAAATTTGAGATTATGTGGAATAGGGAGCTTCTTGTATTCAAGCCAATTTATAATAGGAGATTTATTATAATTAATATCCGGCATATGATACAGCGTTGATGCTTCGTCTGCTGAAAAGATAGAAACATTTTGGAAAAACCCTACAAGCTTATGTCTAAATGCAAAGTGTCTTGTAGGAGTAAATATCCATGGAAGAGAATCCTCATAAATTTGAGGATTATCTAGAGCATTGTTGTACTCATCCGTAAATATACTCGCAGCCGCAACAATAGCATGAACCGCATTTTCAGCTTTTCTATGAGTCTTTGATGATACTATGATACGGATAGATGTTTCAAAACTTGGTTGAGCAGCTGATTCACCCATTACTTTTTGAGATTCTGTCTCTGCTTGGTTGAATATCTTATATGAATCTCATTCACTTGCTCCAGGAGCACTATTTCAGCTAACCATATCCTCAGGTCATTCTACCATTGCAACAAGCGGGTTCCATATCCAAGAGAGAGGTTTAAATATGACTCTTATAAGAGTCAGTTGTTTATTTTTCTTATATTTACCTTTTGCTACTAGTCCTGACGCCTTGAGAGCTTTTTTATTCCATTTTGAGTTAATAGGTTTAATTACAACTTGGTATACAGCCTTATCTTCTTTATCTAATCAACCAAATACATTGGTGAAGTTATTAATTGGATCATCCTCAAGGTATTTAAAGGTTTTAATCGGAAATACATTATCATGTTCTTTTCCCAGAGAGGCTGCTCGCATCTTGTAACCTGGTTGTTTGAGTACGATATAATCCTTCTTTTCTATCATCACTATCTCTGCATCGTTATAGATAGAGGTGATATGTTGAGAGACGAGATTTACATAATTTTCATACGTTACGATAAAAAATGTAACTTCTCCATGATCATATACGAGCTCGAGAGATACTTTCGAATGTCCAAAAATTAGGTTGAGAAAAGTATCTTTTAATCCAGCCTCAGAGAGCTTATGTATAGCTTTATAAAACATAGACATTTGCCCAATTTTCTCCTTAAAGTCTTTTTTTGTTTCCCGCTCTTTATCGAGTTTTGAATCAGCTCTTGGGAGTGTAATCTGTAGATATCTGAGATTTTTTGAATAATAGAGCTCGAAAGCAAGTCTAATAGATTTATATATAATAAACACAATCGTCCCAATCGCTATGAACATTATAAGGTATGAGAGGAAGTTCTCGTATGCTTCTCCAAAAAATGCACCTAGACCAGAGAGAACCCCACCTCATGACTCAGCTGCCGTTTCTGCAACTTGATTCGAGTTTGGATTTTGCTGTATAGTTCTTCCTAGCGCTGCATGTGCTTGCCCATGGAATGCAATGAGAATCGCGATAAATGAAAGTATGTATTTCATAGAGATGACTAAAAAGTATATATTTGTTTTAGAGTAACACAGAATCATGCTATTTGCGAGGAA
>JAJOLH010000045.1 GCA_021129415.1 Candidatus Altimarinota bacterium
TCATGGATCAGGTTAACCCGCTTTCAGAAGTAACTCACAAGCGTCGTGTTTCGGCACTTGGGCCAGGTGGTCTGACGCGTGAGCGTGCTGGATTTGAAGTGCGTGATGTTCACCCAACTCACTACGGTCGTGTATGTCCTATCGAAACGCCTGAAGGGCCAAACATCGGTTTGATCAACACGCTAGCGATCTACGCTAAGACGAACGAGTATGGTTTCCTAGAAACGCCATACCGTAAAGTTGTAAAAGGCCAGGTTACTGAAGAAGTTGAATATGTATCAGCGATCGATGAAGCGCAATTTGTCGTCGCACAGGCATCTGCAAACGTAGATGCAAAAGGTAAGTTTATTGATAACTTAGTCTCTGCACGTCACCAAAATGAATTTACTTTGGCGGCAAGCACTGATGTTGACTATATGGATGTATCGCCTAAGCAGATCGTTTCGGTTGCTGCGTCACTTATCCCGTTCCTAGAGCACGATGATGCTAACCGTGCCCTGATGGGAGCAAACATGCAACGTCAGGCAGTTCCAACGCTGCGCGCTGATAAGCCGTTGGTTGGTACAGGTATTGAAAAGACAGTTGCGATTGACTCAGGTGTAACCGTGGTTGCCGAGCGCGGTGGTGAAGTGCTTTCTTCTGACGCTGCACGTATCGTTGTTCGTGTTAACGAAAATGAGATCGAAGAAGGTCAGTCTGGTGTAGATATCTACAACCTAGTGAAATACCAGCGCTCTAACCAAAACACTTGTATTAACCAGAAGCCTATTGTGAAGGCGGGTGATCAGGTTGTTCGCGGTGATGTGATGGCAGATGGCCCTTCAACAGACCTTGGTGAGCTGGCTCTTGGTCAGAACATGCGTATCGCATTCATGCCGTGGAATGGGTATAACTTTGAGGATTCAATCCTGGTTTCTGAGCGCGTTGTTCAGGAAGACCGTTACACCACCATTCACATTGAAGAGCTAACGTGTTTAGCGCGTGATACGAAGCTGGGTCCTGAAGAGATCACAGCGGATATTCCTAACGTGGGTGAAGCCGCGCTGGGTCGTCTTGATGAGTGCGGTATCGTGCACATCGGTGCTGAAGTGAAGCAGGGCGATATCCTTGTTGGTAAGGTAACGCCTAAGGGTGAAACTCAGCTAACTCCAGAAGAGAAACTGCTGCGTGCGATCTTCGGTGAGAAGGCGTCTGATGTTAAAGATACTTCTCTACGCGTCACTAAAGGGGTTGAAGGTACGGTAATCGACGTTCAAGTCTTTACACGTGAAGGTGTGCAGAAAGACGCTCGTGCAATTGATATTCAAGAAGACGAACTGGCTAAGGTTCGCAAAGATATCGATGAACAGTACACTATTATGGAAGAAGAAACGCTCGGCCGTGTCAAGCGTATGCTGTCTGGTAAGAAGCTGGTTGACGGCACTAAGCTTGATGCGAAATATTTAGATGGTGTTGATTCTGCTAAGTGGTTCTCTCTAAATGTTGATGATGCAGATGTAATGCACCAACTAGAGATGCTTGAGAAGCAGCTTAAAGAGAGTCGTGAAGAGTTTAACGAAGCTTATGAAGAGAAGCGTAAGAAGCTGACTCAAGGTGATGATCTAGCACCTGGTGTTTCTAAAATGGTTAAGGTTTACGTTGCGGTTAAGCGTCGTATCCAGCCTGGTGACAAGATGGCCGGGCGTCACGGTAACAAAGGTGTTATCTCACGTATCTGTCCAGTTGAAGATATGCCATATGATGAAACGGGTCGTCCAGTAGATATCTGTCTGAACCCACTAGGTGTACCATCGCGTATGAACGTCGGTCAGATCCTAGAAGTTCACTTGGGTCTAGCGGCAGAAGGTCTAGGTTCTAAGATCAATGCGATGCTACAGCAGCAAGAAGACATCAAAGAGATCCGTGGTTTCCTAGGTAAGATCTATAACGAAACTCAAGGTCAGTCAGTTGATTTTGCTCAATTCTCTGATGAAGAAGTGATCGAGTTGGCTAATAACCTTAAGAAAGGGGTTCCGCTAGCGTCTCCAGTATTTGATGGTGCTTCTGAAGAACAGATCAAGTCACTGTTGAGATTGGCTGATTTGCCTGAATCTGGTCAGATGACGTTGTTTGATGGTCTGACTGGTGAAGCCTTTGATCGTCCAGTAACTGTCGGTTACATGTACTACTTGAAACTGAATCACCTTGTCGATGACAAGATGCACGCGCGTTCGACGGGTCCTTACAGTCTGGTTACGCAGCAGCCTCTGGGTGGTAAAGCTCAGTTCGGTGGTCAGCGTTTCGGTGAGATGGAAGTATGGGCACTTGAAGCATATGGTGCTGCATTCACTTTGCAAGAGATGTTGACTGTTAAGTCGGATGACTTGGAAGGTCGTACGAAGATGTATAAAAACATCGTTGACGGTAACGAATATATGGAGCCAGGTATGCCTGAATCATTCAGCGTTCTACGCAAAGAGATTCGCGCATTAGGTA
>JAJOLH010000032.1 GCA_021129415.1 Candidatus Altimarinota bacterium
TACTATGGTCTGACTCATCTTCTTCAGCTCCTCAGAAGGTAGAGATGAGTACAATGCTTACCAACTGGAAGGCAAAACAATAGATCCTCTATATGTGAGAATCTATTGTTTAAGCTGCTAATTTAAAGTCAAACTAAAATTCATATCCATTCTCACTTGGATGATCCACTGCCTGAGATGCTTTTTTTGTTGTTTCTTCTTTCAACATCTCAGTTGGAGTTGTTCAATCATTCATTCATTGATCAGATGTATTTCATGAATTTAAAATATTTTCTGATATTTCTAGAAAGAATTTTTTCTTTACTCATGATTTAATTTCGTCGGAAGAAAAGCTTCCTAAATCATTTTGAATATTAATTCCCCATGAATTAAATTGTGATCAGATAAGAGATGTTGGATTATTTAATGCCGTTAGAGCTGTTTTATTTCATCCATGAGCTGCAAGTAATCATGCCGTTATTTCGGTTAATTGTGTAGAAATATATTCTTTTTGAGCAATTTTATTTTCAACAGAATCTAATTCTTTTCCTCACTCAAGTATTTTTCCATATGTGGCATTAATATCTCCTCTCATTCTAACCCATACATCATCAGCTCCATCTTTTTTAAATTTACCTCATTGACCCACTTCTAAATATTTTTTTGATATCTTATATGTATTAAGTCCAAAAATACCTGTCTCACCAGCCCAATCATCTACAAAATCTTCTTTAAAATAATTTCACTCTCAAACATATCATCCCACCTTTTCATAATATTCTTTAAATACAGAATTTTCTCATTTTTTCCTTTTAATAATAGTATCTGTTTTTGAGAATTTATCATCAAGTTCCATTGACATATTTAAACCTCGAGAAAGTATTTCCCCATACTTATGCCAAAATTTCATAGCATCTTTTAATCTTTTAGGTTCTCAATATTTTTTATTATCATTTCCTCTATTTTCAACTCTATGAAACATTTCTTGAGCATCTTCATAGATTTTTCCATATTGCCCTCCATAATTTTCAGGTTTCGCTATCTCTTTTGAAAGTGCTAGAACAGTATTATTGAAGAGTTGCATTTCAGGCACTGATGACATCATACGATGAGAGACGACAGGTTGTCCATCTCCATCCCAAAGTCATTTCATTTTTAGGTATGTTGATTGGTCAACATCAAATGCTGCACCAGAAAACATGAGACAAAAGGATATTTCCATCATATCTTCAAGAGATCATCACCTTTCTACTGCCTTTTTAGCCCATCCTAAAGCATTAGTAGTAGTTCCTCAAAGAGCTTCTCACATTCCTTCTGCAACCATAGTCTTTGCAGTACGTTTATTCGATGCATCTTTGTATCATTTCTCAAATTCTTCTTCTACACCATCTTTCCATTTATTTTCATACTCTTTATGAATTCTAGAGCGTCTATTAATTCAAGAGTAATGCTTATTCGCACACTGTTGTTTCATCAACATATGTACTAAAAATTCTTCAGAGAATACCTGGTTATCAGCAGTAGCTTCTGCTTTAATTTTTAGAAATAATTCATCATTCTTTCTCCCCCCCATAGCTTCATACCAAAGGAATTTACCACGATAAGGATACAAAGCTCCCTTTGATGTTAGGTGACCATATTTTGATAACATAAAAAGCATACCTGCTTCTTTTTTATATTCGGGAGTAGTTGTATCAAGTAACCATCATTCTATACGCTCAACTGCCATCCAAGAATCTACTTTTCAAAGAGACTCTAATTCCTT
>JAJOLH010000079.1 GCA_021129415.1 Candidatus Altimarinota bacterium
GAAAACAGCTTGACTAAGGCTATAAGAGTAGAAAAATAAACTTGTTACAATTGCTTTATATAAAGTAAAAACTATAATGCTGCCATAAATATTTATTAGAGATAAATCTATGAAATTTGAAGAACTAGGAATTATTCCACCTCTGCTCAAAACTATAGCAAGAGAATGATTTACTCGTCCAACTGAAATACAAGAAAAAGTCATTCCTTTGGCAAATAAAGGCAAGGATATTTTAGGATGCGCGCAGACTGGGAGTTGAAAGACTCTCGCTTTTGTACTCCCTATTTTGCAGAACCTCTACAATGCCCGTGTAGAAAAAGACCTCCCAGATGGACCAATAAAACGAAAAATAGAAGCCCTTATCATAGCTCCAACTCGTGAACTCGCAGTACAAATCTGAGATGCTTGTAAAATATACTGTAGTGATACAAATATGAAATCCACAGTTATCTGCGGATGAGTCAATGATTTTCATCAAATAAAAGCGATCGAAAAATGAGTGGATATTCTCATCGCAACTCCAGGAAGACTTGAGGATCTTATTTCTCAGTGAGTTATCAAACTCTCTTACGTCAAAATACTTACGCTCGATGAAGCAGATAGAATGCTAGATTTAGGGTTTCTTGGAGATATAAAAAAATCTCTCAAAAGAATCCCAAAACAAAGACAAACATTCTTCTTTTCAGCAACGATGCCAAAACCTATCCAGGATCTGGCAGACACGCTCCTACATTGCCCTGAAAAAATCACTATTAAATCAAAAAAACCAACTCTCGATCTGGTAACGCAACAAGTCTATCATATCAAAACATCTCACCGAAGAGCCCTCTTACAAATGCTCGTACGACGAAAAGAATATTCTTCGATTATTGTCTTTGTAAAAAAGAAAGATGATGTTGAGTACATCACGCAATATGTAAAATCATCAGGAATAAAGGTCGATTGCATCCATAAAGATAGAACTCAAAATGGACGACAAAATGCTCTGAAAGCTCTTAAAAATGGAGATGTAAAAGTACTTGTAGCGACAGATATTGCATCTCGATGATTAGATATAAATGATCTCTCTTGCGTCATCAACTGGAATGTCCCAAGTGAAACGGAAACCTATATTCACAGGATTGGTCGAA